>CAZTNG010000033.1:0-21537 GCA_964615195.1 uncultured Enterobacterales bacterium | reverse complement strand
TAGCTCAAAAGAACTTATAAATACATAGATACAAGGCTAAATTATGTAAAAATAAAGAATAATCTATTTAGAATGTAAAAGGTTCATGGTCCTAATAACAATCACAGATTATTGTGTATAAATCATTGGACCATGCTAAAGCTGTTTGAAGTATGAATGCTATTCAACTACTTTATTTTTAAAGTTAACTGTCTAATCTCGAAAATGCTGAAGACATGTACATTTTTACAAGTTTTATATCAATAGCATCTGCTAACATAAAATTATTTACTCTATTTCTAGTGCAACAGCTTTGTGAAAAGTATTCAACTTTAGACTTAGCTTTTGTTGAATTTTTTATCTGTGTTTCTTTATTTTGTTGTGATTTGGTTTTGTTGCTAGTACTCATATTACCTCCTAGGTAAATCGGGTTTAGGAACAGATCCCTTTTAGCTAATAATCATATATTTCATATAACGGCACCACTACTAGTAACATTAGCACTAATTTAAATAAATTTCATTATATGTGACCTCTGCTGATATTTTTTGTTTAAAAAATAAACAATTGAAAATAACAAATAAAAATGGTGTTTTTTTAAAATTAACATAACATTCTATATGTAGATATTATAATTAAGTATTTTACTATTTATGGTATTTTTAAATTATTTGGTTCTTAGGTAAACTTTTATGTAAGTATAATAAGTAGTGTTATTTATAAAAATATTAAAAATCAATAATCATTAAATTGTAATGATTCATCTTGTGCACGAAAACTGTATATAACCATGTGTATAAATTTGTTGGTAAGTGGTGAAAATGCCATTTTTACGTAAATTTTTATAAAGATAAAAAAAATATAAAAAAAATTGTTGCAAATTTAATCTTTAGATAAATCAATAACTTAAGTAATAAATATTAAATTTCTTTGTAAAATTATAGAAAATTTGGAAAATTGTGTTTAACCGTATTGTATTTGCCTAAACTATGCTCAAATAAGCAGATTCATATTAACTTTTTGTTTTTTTTATTGAGTGTTTTGTTTAGATAGATTTTATTAAATAAAACTAATTTAAAAGGTTTTGAGAGTATGTGCCTTTGTGTTAAAATTTACTACATAATGTTAATAATATAGTTTCATCTTCAATATATGGAAGGTGTTTTATACGGAATTGATGTAATGTCTTGTGCAAGTGATCAAAATTTAAGTGAAATCTTATTTAAACCTACAAGAAAATCATTGGAAACGTCTTTTGTTTCTAATTCTGTAAAAGAGCTACCCAAAGTTCAAGGTCTATACAGTGCAAAATTGCATAATTGGTTTAGATTGATTCACATGCCATATTGGGCATGGTTAGGATTTGATGTTATCGAGTTAGAGGCAGCATTGTCGCGTATAGCAGCATCAAAAATGAAACGAACTAGAGAAGATATATTAGATACTGTTTATGAATATGGACCTGGTAATTGGATATATGAGTTCTCAATGCTTGGTTCTAAGTACGCTGCACTAGCAAAAGAAGCTGAATCTTGTTATACAGAAAATTCTAATAAAAATGATAAAAAACGCATTTTTAAACTCTTTAGACAAGCTGAATTATACTTCGTTTTGGCAAGTTATCCACATTTGCATGGAGATGAATTAGGTTCGCAAGCTTTAGCTCAGCACTATATTAATTACCGTTTAGCTGCAAAATATGCAGATGGTGATTTTGTTGAAATTAAGTTTCCTGTAGATGATAAAATTGGTGCTGCGATGATTCATACACCAGATAAATCAAAAAAATCTCCTTGTGTCATTGTTTGTAGTAATTATGAAAATTTGGCAACGGAATATATTAGATTTTATCAAGATTGTTTATATCCATTGGGCATTGCTTTGGTTGCCATAGATATGCCTGCCATAGGTTTAAATAGTTCTATACCTTTAGAATCAGATACATCTAAAGTTCATTCAGCCGCTTTAAATTATATAGTTAATAATGTGCCATTTATTGATAGAACAAGAATTGGTATTTTGGCGCAGAGATTTGGTGGAAATTGTGCAGTTAAATTAATGCTAAATAATGCAAGTGATATTCGTTGTGCATTTATTGTATCACCTGTTATGCATGAGTATTTTACTAATGTTGATTATTTATCTAAAACGCCATCAATGATTAGAGCAACAATTGCAAATAGATTGAATTTCGATGCGGCTCAATGGGAAATTGTTATTCCTCAAATGCAGATTTTTTCAATAAAGAAACAAGGCATTTTAGTCGGACAGAAAACTGATATACCAACTGTTATCATTGGCATTCAGCAAGACATTTTGGCTGTATCAGGTGATTTAAAACTTGCAGCAAGTGTGAGTTCTAAATCTGAAATAAAATATTTATCAGATAAAAAAAGTTTTAATATTTTTAATGATGTTATTAGTGAAGCTACAACTTGGCTAAGTGAACATCTGCTTTAATTTAGGAATAACAGTGAATTCAAAAACAATTGTAATTAAGCTTGGTACATCAATGCTTACTTCTGGCACAAAGTATTTAGATTCTGCACATATGATAGAGGTTGTACGTGCAATAGCTGAATTAGAACAACAGGGACATCATGTGGTTGTTGTTACTTCTGGTGCTATGGCTGCAGGAAGAGAAGCTTTGAATTTTCCACAGTTACCGAAAACAATTGCATACAAACAGATGCTAGCTTCTGTTGGTCAAACTTATTTGATGAATAGATGGCAGAAGTTGTTTGAAATATATAAGCTTCATATAGGGCAATTATTGCTTACTCGTGCAGATTTAGAAGATCGCGAAAGATTTTTAAATGCAAAGGATGCGTTATGTGCATTAATATCTGAAGGAATAATTCCTGTTATTAATGAAAATGATGCTGTAGCTACTTCCGAAATCAAGGTTGGTGACAACGATAATTTATCGGCTAGGGTTGCTATTCTTGCAGATGCAGATCTATTGATCCTTTTAACAGATCAAAAAGGTTTATTCACTGCAGATCCGCGTAATAATCCTGAGGCTAAATTGCTTGAAAGAGTTACTGAAATTGATGATGATATTAAAGCTCTAGCAGGTGGTAGTATAAGCGGTCTTGGTACAGGTGGAATGGCCACCAAACTTCAAGCAGCGGAAATTGCAAATCGTAGTGGGGTTGAGGTTGTTATCGCTTCAGGAGTAAATCCTTCTATTTTGATTGATATTGTTTCTGGAACATTTGTAGGTACAACCTTTGAAGCTAAAAATTCTCCGTTAGAATCTAAAAAAGCTTGGTTATTATCAGGTCCAATGCCAATAGGAAGTATTATTGTTGATAAAGGTGCTATAACAGCATTAGTTTCAAATGGTGCAAGTCTTTTACCTAAGGGTATCGTTGGTATTGAAGGTGAATTTTTACGTGGTGAAGTAGTACGTATAACTGACGTAGAAGGTCATTATGTAGCACGAGGAATTACTAGATATAGTAGTGTTGAATTACAACAAATTGCTCGCCATAATTCCGAAGAGATTGTCGAAATTTTAGGTTATGGTCATGGCCATGTAGCTGTACATCGTGATGATTTAGTACTTGTTTAAGGAATAAAAATAAATGAATATGCAAGAAATGGGTAAGGCTGCAAAGGCAGCTTCATATGTTTTGTCATCATTGAGTACAGCTTTAAAAAATAATGCAATTTCAATTATTGCTGATAATCTTGAGGCATCAAAAAAGCAAATTATTCAAGCGAATGAATTAGATTTAAATAATGCAAAAACTTTAAAAATTGCCCCTGCAATGCTTGATAGATTAATGCTCAATGAAAATCGTTTAGATGGCATTATTGCTGATATGCGTAAGGTTATATCTCTTGATGATCCAGTAGGTGTTGAATTTGATAGCAAGGTTTTAGAAAATGGCTTAAAGTTGCTAAAACGTAGGGTACCTTTAGGGGTTATTGGTGTAATTTATGAAGCAAGACCTAATGTAACTGTTGATATTTCATCTCTTTGCCTAAAGACAGGTAATGCTTGTATATTGAGAGGGGGAAAGGAAACAGTTAATAGTAACACTGCTATTGTTAAAATTATTCAAGATGGTCTTGTAAAAGCAGGATTGCCTAAGGACTGTGTTCAGTATATAGAAAATCCAGCTCATGAATATGTGACTGAATTACTTCATCTAGATCAATATGTAGATATGATAATACCTAGGGGTGGCGAGCGTTTGCATCATTTATGTCGCCAAGAAAGTACAATTCCTGTTATTATTGGTGGTTTTGGTGTTGGACATATTTATGTGGATGAAACTGCTGATTTAGCAAAGTCTGTAGCTGTTATTGAAAATTCAAAGGTACAACGACCTAGTGCATGCAATTCGGTTGATACTGTACTTGTTAATAAAAATGTGGCTAAATTATTCATTCCTATGTTTGTTGAATGCATGAAAAAAGATGGTGTTACTTTAGTTTGTCACGATTCTGCTTTAGATATAGTTAGAAACATCCCCGGCTCAATTTATGAGGAAGGTTCAATTGCTGATTTTGATACAGAATGGTTATCCTTGCGATTAAATCTTACGATTGTTGATTCCATTGACGATGCTCTTGTTCACATGCGAGTTCACAATGCTTGCCATTCAGATGCAATCATGACTAACGATTATGCTAAAGCTTGTCGTTTTGTTAACGATGTAGGTTCTGCATGCGCATACATAAATACATCTACAAGGTTTTCAGATGGGGGACAATTTGGGTTAGGTGCTGAAGTGGCAATATCCACTCAAAAGTTGCATGCTAGAGGACCTATGGGCTTAACTGAATTAACAAGTTATAAATGGATTTGTTCTAGTGATTATTTATCACGTAAATAAAGTAAGCATAATAATAACCGCTATTCTTATAAGAATAGCGGTTATTTAAAAGTTGTTATCTACAATTTTCTATTTTTACATCAAAAGTTCTTGTGCCATTATCTATAAAACTTAATCTGTTAGTGATTCCTCTAGGGGCATCTTCAAGATGATGAGAGACAAACATGATTTGGGTATCTCCATTTTTCATTAAAAATTCCACAAATCTTCTAACTAACTCACGACTTAGTCCATCAAGCCCCTGAAGTGGTTCATCAAGTATAAGAAGAGGTGGTTGCTTAACTAAAGCTCTTATAATGAGAATTAATCTTTGTTGCCCAAAAGACAAAGATCTAAAGCTAGAATTTGCATGATCTTTTAATCCTAATATTTTTAGCCATTGAATTGCTAAGCTAATTTTTTCATCACCTGGTTGCTCATATAAGCCAATAGAATCAAAGTATCCTGACAAAATAACATTTATTACAGGTGCTCCAACTCGATATTCAAGGTGAAATGAAGGACTAACATAACCAATGTGTTTTTTTATATCCCATATACTTTCACCACTACCTCTTTTAATCCCAAATAATGTTAAATCATTGCAGTATCCTTGAGGATTGTCTCCTGTTATAAGAGATAAAAGGGTGGATTTTCCGCATCCATTCGCGCCACAAATTTGCCAATGTTCATAAGGTTTAACAGTCCAATTTACTTTATTTAGTACAACATGATCATCATACTGCACTGTTACATCATTCATCACAACGATGGGTTGTTCTCTATCTATATTATCCTTACAATCATCAGGAACCTTTGGTAGGGTATATATTTTTGGTAAATGTTCATAGTGTGTAAGTTGATGTACTGCACTATCATTAAGTACTTCATTTTTATCACCAAATTTAACTAATTCATTCCCCATTATTAAACCTAATGATTTACTATAATCAGAAATTTCGTCAAATCTATTTACAATAACAACAATAGAAGTTCCTTCGTTATACACCTTTGTAAGCAATTCTTGTAAATCTTGTCTAGCTTGGATATCTAAGCCATCAAATGGGGCATCTAATACAAGCAAATTAGGTTTTTTAAGTAGCGCTTCAATTATAAGAACTTTTCTACCTTCACCACTTGATAGTAGGTGATAAGATCTATTTAATGCATAAGTAAAGTTTAAATTTTGGCATAATTTTTCAATTTCGTTTGGATTTTCAGAGGCTTTTTTGAATAATTCCATTGGTGTGTAGCCAATTAAATCAGTTTCGTCATCTGAATTTCTACGTTCAAAATCTTCTTCAATTAGTTCCAATTGCTTTTCAAAAGATATGCAGCAAGTATTAATTTGTGATGGAGCTTTACCAGATAACAGTGGTATTTCTGCACTTATTGCCTTTGCAAACAAAGTTTTTCCGCTACCATTAGTACCAACAAAGGTGCAGAAACAATGATCTTCAAGGGTAAGGTTCCTTAGATTAAAATTTACTTTTTTATCTATTGTTGTAAATGTACAGTCTTTCCATTCAAGCATACGTATATCCTCTAAAAAATATGAGGCATATTATACTCCTTGAAATTGTGATGTTGATAACAATATTACGGGTAATTATTCATAAATTTACAAAAAAATAAAACTTAATAAATTTTTATTTTTATATAGCTCTACTATATTTTGAATATTGTTAATTTGATTATAATGAAGTTAATTACCTTCATCATATTTCATGTTAAATCCTTTAATGTATTGATCATTAACATTAATTATTTTTACTTGATTATGAGTTTTTTTATTTTTAGGTTGAGGGATAATCTTTGAGGACAAATTGTGTTCTATCGTTAAGTTCTTATTAGATAAATTAGATCCTTGAAGTTGCGCATGTTTAGGATCAATATTTGTTAGTCCAATTTCGATAGATTCGCCCAAAAATTTAGGTTTGCTATCGAATATGTATACATCAAGAATACACTTAATTCTTGCAAAAAACTCTCTAAAGTATGAAGTAAAAAAATTCTTTTCTGCATCTTCTGCATTGAATCCAATAGCTTCAATATTGTGTTGTCTTGCAATATAAATTGCACGTTCGTTATGAAAATCTTGGCTTATTATTGTCACACTTGTTTGTTTAAAAATTTGTTTTATACGAACAACACTATCTAAAGTTCTAAATCCTGCATAATCTAAATATATGCGATCTTTTGGGACTCCTCTAGCTATGAGTTCTTTGCGCATTATTCTTGGTTCATTGTAATTACGGTGAGCGTTGTCTCCAGAAACAACTATATAGTCTATTTTTCCAGCTAAAAATAATGAAGCTGTTGCATTAATTCTATTGGTGAAAAATTGGTTAAGTCCACCTTTAATTAAATATTTTGATGTGCCTAGAACTAATCCAGTACGATTATGAGGAATCTCATTAATTGAATCATAGGTATATGCTGACATTCGTGATATATCACTTAATGCAATTGCTAATGCCATTATTAAAAAAAGCACCAATATTATAGTAAGGTACAACACAATACTTATAAAATTATAAAATTCACTCCCAAAGGAGTTCTTATTGGTGCTTTGCTTCATATTACAATATGTGTAAAACTAATGGGACTTTTGCACCTTCAGAATATACTTTATTCATACATACTGAATCAGCAACTTTAACGGTAACATTTAACGTTAAATATTTCCCTGTTTTGCTTTGTTTTCCTTCTTTTATATTAACAGAGAGGTTCAACTCTTGTGTAAAAAAGTTCTCAACATTTTTCTTAAATTGAGTATTGTTTTCACCTATAAATTTAAATGTAATTGTTGCAGGAAAATTTATAGCTTTAGAAAATGCATCATCATTAAGATTTGTTGTCATTTTTAGGTTCCTTATTCAAACCAATTTTTTACGCTTATTACAACATGATCCCATGAGCGTGACAAAAAGCCACCTTCTTCAACATCATTAAGCGCAACTAATGGTAGTTGATATATTGGTTCATTGTTGAGTGTGAACGTTATAACACCCATCTTTTGTCCTTTCTTGATAGGTGCAACAATTTTTTTATTTGTTAGAACAAATGATGCTTTCACTTTATCTTTACTATTTATTGGTATTACAAAAGATACATCACTAGCAGTACCTAAGTCTACTGAATTAGTATTCCCAAGTCTAACTTCTTTTGATGTAAGTACTTGATTGCCTTTAACTGGTGTATATGGTTCAAAGTATCTAAAGCCATAGCTTAGAAGAGCTTTAGAATCTACAGCTCTCATTTTTTCGCTAACATCTCCAATAATAACAGATATTAATCTCATATTTTTATTTGGATCTACTGCGGAAGCAACAAGGTTGTATCCTACTTGACTTAAATGTCCTGTCTTAATACCATCTACTTGCAAACTTGTATCCCAAAGTAATCTATTTCTATTGGTTTGTTTAATACCATTGAAAGTAAAATCTTTAACAGAGTATATAGCATATTCATCTGGAAGATCTTTGATTAAAGCTCTACCTAAAACAGCCATGTCATAAGCAGTAGAATAATGATTTTCATTATACAAACCATGTGCATTTACAAAGTTTGTATTTTTTAAGCCTATTCTTTTTCCCCATTCATTCATAAGCGTAGCAAATGATGATTCTGTTCCTGCGATAAACTCAGCCATTGCAATACAAGCATCATTACCAGATTGAATAATTATACCTTTATTAAGTAGTTCAACAGGTACTTGTTTCCCCACTTCAATAAACATTTTTGATGAATCAGAATAGTTTTTACTCCAAGCATTTTCACTGATTGTTACCATATCAGTTGGTTTGATTCTACCAAGTTTTAATTCTTGTCCAATAACGTACGATGTCATCATTTTAGTTAATGATGCTGGATCTATTCTTTCATCATAGTGTTCACCTATAAGAACCCTACCTGAATCGTAGTCCATTAGAAGATATGCTCTAACATTAGGTTTTGGAGGTTCAGGAATATTTGAACTTGCGCTTGGAGGAGGAAGTGTAGATTCTTCTGGCGCAGATATTGTTTTATCACTAGCATAGGCATTTGTTAAATAAAATGAAGATATTATTCCTAAGCCAAGTATGATTTTAGATAATGACATATATTATTCCTTATTAATCAGCAGTGAAGAATGCATTTGTGTAACCTATATTTTGTACATTTTTTAACACACTATTCGCTTCTTTTGGTGTGAGAGGCCCAATTTTAATTCTATAAACTCCATTTTGAGGCTCTAGAAAGGCTTGCTTACTTGTATTTGAAAAAACCTGATTTTTTATGTTTATTGCTTTATCTTTGTCTTCGGTAACAAAAACTTGTATATATGGCTTAAACCCATTCATTACTGCTATAGAAGTTTGTTTTTTGTTAGATGCCATTTTAATCAGTTCAACTCTAACTTTTGCTGTCCCAGGTCCTATTACACCAATTGCACGAGCTGCACCTTTAGAAAGGTCTAATATTCTATTACCATGGAATGGACCTCTATCATTAACTCTAACTATAACTGATTTATTATTACTTAAATTGGTAACTTTTAAAAAACTAGGTAGTGGTAGATTTTTATGAGCAGCGGTGTACCCTTCCATATTGTATGGTTCGCCGTTAGATGTTTTTTTACCATGAAATCCGGGGCCGTACCAAGATGATGTGCCTTCTTCATAGTAACTATCTAAATTTCTCCACACCATGTAATTTTGGCCAAGAACTTTATAATCTTTATTGCCTCTTGAGGAATAATTTTCATCAGTGATTTTTGCACCTGTGACACCTTTTAGATCTACTGGGTATGTTTGAGGTGCAGGAATTCGGTAACCTGGTCCTGTTCCATAAATTGCTCCGGTTTCATTTGTAGGGGCATTATTTGAAATGTTTTGTGACGTTGAACAGGATGTCACAAAGCATACTGTACAAAAAAGTGCAAAGCGATGAAAATTCTTCATGTATGAATCCAAAGCCATATTTATTTTGCATTTATATCCAAAATAAATTATTACTCTAATCAGTTAAAAATCTTATATTACTACTTTATACTAAGGTAGAAAGTAATTGAATTATATCATATCTAAATTGTCAATGCATTGATAGAACAAGTGGAAATTATACTCAAAATAATTTTGTATAAAACTTGATAGTTTATTGAAAATTTGTGTGTTTGATAGTAGGGCGTTTCCGCCCTACAAAGGTTATAATTTGGCTTTAATTAATTGACTAAGTTGGTAAACGCATAATGCGTATAAAGGACTTCTATTGTAAAGTGTTATAACATAAAAGTTATGAAAACCTACAAAATATGAATAGCCATCAGCTTCTTCCATTTTAATGAGTCTTGCAGGGGTTGAGTCAGTATATTTTGATGGAATAATTACTCCATTAGCGCGTAAGTTACCAACTGTAGTTTTTAGGTCAATTCCGTCTGTTATGGCTGAGTCGGCAAGAGCTGTATTTGTAACGTTTACTTTTATTACAATATCTTCATTTTGTTTCCAACCATGCTCGTGAAAATAATTAGCGACACTACCAATAGCATCTGCTTTGCTATTAAATAAATCTATGTGTCCATTATTATCAAAATCTACAGCCCATGTTAGGTAACTCCAAGGCATGAATTGTCCCATACCCATAGCTCCAGCGTATGATCCTTTAATATTTTCGTAGTTCCATTTCTGAGATTTTGCAAGTTTTACATAATTTGCAAATTCTTTACTAAAATATTCTGCTCTTTTAGGATAGAAAAAACCAAGAGTATATAAGGCATCAAGAACTCTGTAATTTCCCATATTTTTACCATAGAATGTTTCTACGCCTATTATGGATATGATAATTTCTGGAGATACTTTGTAATACGAAGATGCTCTTTGAACTACTTTTGAATTTGCTTTCCAAAATTCAGCGCCTTCATTAATTCTTTTTGGAATAATGAATATTTCTCTATATTTGTACCATGGTTTGGATTCACCTGGTTTGTTCATAGCTTTAATAATTGATTCTTGCACTTTCGCTTGTGATGCTGCGAAATAAAGATCTTCATAATTTACACTTGAAGCTTTACTCAGAGATTGTAATTCAGTAATTACTTTCATGTTTACTGGTTCAGCAGCAACAACATTAGTGCATAAAAAGCACAGGGTTAATAAAATAATTATTTTCAAAATTATATAGTCTCCTGGTAGTGAGGTTCTTTATTTTTATGTGTATGTATTGCCATGAGAATACCGAATCCTGCTGATAGTGTTACCATAGAAGTTCCCCCAAAGCTTATAAGTGGTAAGGGTACACCTACAACAGGTAAAATGCCACTTACCATTCCGATATTTACAAATATATAGAAAAAAAATGTTAGAGATATAGCTCCACTTAGCAATCTTTCAAAAGTACTTTGTGCTCTTATTGATATATATAAACACCTAAAAATTATGTAAAGATAAATAAACATTAATAACAAAAAGCCAACTAATCCAAATTCTTCACTAAAAACAGCAAAAATAAAATCAGTATGAGGTTCTGGTAAAAAATCTAATTGAGATTGTGTCCCATGAAGCCATCCTTTTCCGTAAATTCCTCCTGAACCTATAGCAATTTTTGATTGAATAATATGATATCCAGTTCCGAGGGGATCATTTTCAGGATTTAAAAATGTTAATATTCGTTGTTTTTGGTAATCATGCATTAGGTAAAACCACATGACAGGAATTAGTCCACCAGCGAACAAAATTCCAGAAAATATGTACCACCAACTTAATCCACCTAAAAATATTACAAAAAATCCTGATACAGCTACAAGAATTGATGTGCCTAAATCAGGTTGTTTTGCGATAAGAATTGTTGGTACTATAACAAGTATAAAAGCCAAGATTACTCTAAAAAACCTAGGTGGGATGGCTTCTTTACTAAGAACTGCAGCTATTGTTATTGGCATTACTATTTTTAGAAATTCTGACGGTTGTATTCGCATAATACCGATGTCTAACCATCTTCTTGCACCTTTAGAAACTTCCCCAAAAAATGTAACACCTAACAATAATATGATACATATTATAAAAAGCAACCATCCCCAACGCTCAAAAATTTTTGGATTTATTTGGGCTATTAAAATCATAAATATAAAGCTTAAACCAGTTCTTAACAGTTGTTTAATTAACATTTCGTAATGTTGACCAGAAGCACTGTAAAGTGTTATCAAACTTAAGCCTAATGCTAGAAGTAATCCACCCATTAATGGCATATCAATATGTAATTTTTGAACAAAACTTTTTTTGTTTAAAAGTGGGTCGTAATAGGAATTATCACTCATTTAAGTCATTTTCCTCTGTAGTTGTGCTTATGCCTTTGGATATTTCCATTATCTGTTCATATGTTGGAGCAGAACCTAGGTCTTTATAGTAAAAATAGTCATCCATTAATGCCCTTGCCATAGGGGCAGCTTGTTTACTTCCACCACCAATATTTTCAGCAATTATTGCAATGAGTACTTCGGGATTTTCTTTAGGAGCAAAAGCAACAAATAATGCATTATCACGGTGTTCTTCTTTTATAGCTGAAGCATTATATTTAGCATCTTGCTTAATACTAATTACTTGTGCTGTACCTGATTTACCACATGCTTCATATTTAGTACCTGCAAAAGCTCTTCTTCCTGTACCTTCGTTACCATTTATTACTCTACACATGCCTTCTCGAGCATAAGCCCAATAGTTTTGATTTTTGACTTCTAAAGCCGTTTTATTAGTGATGGTAGTTATAATATCATTATTTGCACCTGTAGGATCATGTGCAACTTTAAGTAGATGAGGTATTATATTTTTACCATTTTGTGTAAGAATACTATGAGCTTTGGCTAATTGGATTAATGTTGTTGTCCAATATCCTTGGCCAATGCCTATTGATATGGTGTCACCAGGTACCCAATCATGATTGTAACGCTTTTTCTTCCATGCTCTAGATGGTAAGTTACCAAGAGATTCTTCATATATATCAATACCAGATTTTTGTCCCATTCCAAAATTGGACATATAATTATGGATTCGATCAATTCCTGCTCTGTAAGCCAAGTCATAAAAAAATGTATCAGCAGAAATTTCTATAGCACGATAAATATCCATCCATCCGTGTCCCCACTTTCGCCAATCTCTGAATTTATGCGTTGAACCAGGTAATTGGAAATAAGGACCACCATAAAATCTTGTTGAAGGTGTGACTAATTCTTCGTTTAATCCCATTACAAGCATAAGAGGTTTTACAGTTGATGCAGGCGAGTATCCACCTTGAGTAACTCTGTTTATTAATGGTTTATTTGGGTTGTTTAACAAGCTTTGATATTCTTTCTTTTTTATCCCTCTTACAAAAGGATTAGGATCATAGCTAGGTGCTGAAACAAATGCTAATATTTCTCCATTTTGGGGATTTAGCATAATTATAGCTCCTCGTTTATCTTTTAATAATTCTTGAGCTTTAAGTTGAAGTCTTATATCTATGGTTAAACTAATGTCTCTACCTGGTATAGGTGAAAATCTATTAAGAGTCCTTAGAATTCGTCCTCGGGAATCGACTTCTACTTCCTTGTATCCACTGATACCATGAAGAATATCCTCATAATATTTTTCGATACCTTGTTTCCCTATATCATTGGTTGCAGCATAATTATCAATTTTTCCTTCGTCTGTTAGTGTCTCTAACTCTTTGGTATTAATTCTAGCTACATATCCTATTGCATGAGTTAATGTATCTCCAAGAGGGTAATATCGTTTGAGATTAGCTTCGATTTTTGCTCCGGGGTATTTATATTCATTAACCGCGAAAATGGATACTTGTTTTTCATTTAGATTTTCTGCAATTAATGCAGGTATAAAGGCTCTACGATAACGACTTCTTTCAATAATATTATTTATATCATCATCATCTATATCTAAATTTAATAACTGTCTTAGCCCTTCAATGTCCGCTTTAAGATTTTTAGAGTTTTCTGGAACTATTTCCAAACTAAACAAAGGCCTATTATCTGCAAGAATGATATGGTTTCTGTCATATATAATCCCTCTAGGTGGGGCTAAAGGAACTACTTTAATACTGTTATCGTTAGATCTAGTTGTGTAATTGTCGTATTTAACTATTTGTAAATAGTAAAGATTGGTAAATAGGATTAACGCTAAAATAATCATCACAAAAATAGCAACTAACAAACGACGCCTAAATACTGATGATTCAGCTTCATTGTCTTTTATTTTGTTAAAGTTTTTATATTGTGAAAAATTCATTTTTATTCCCTGTGGTAAGGATGATTTTCTGTTATGCTCCAAGCCCTATATAAGCTTTCGGCAATTACAATACGCACAATTGGGTGTGGCATAGTAAGAGGTGATAGGGACCAACTTTTTTCAGCTAAATTTTTGCAGGAATCTGCTAAGCCTTCTGGTCCACCAACAAGTAATGCTACATCTCTGCCACTCATTTTCCAGTTTGCTAGTTCTGATGCTAATTCTTGAGTATTGTACATTTTACCAGGAATATCCATGGTAATGACCATGGCACCTTTTGGTATTGCTTGTATCATCAATTCACCTTCGTGATTAGTAATACGTTCAATATCAGCATTTTTTCCGCGTTTGCCAGCGGGAATTTCAATTAATTCTAAAGAAACATCTTTAGGAAAACGTTTTGAGTATTCCTTGAATCCCATATTTACAAATTCAGGCATTTTATTGCCAACAGCTATTAAATATATTTTCATATTGCTAAATAAAGTTTTTCCAATTGATACATTTCTCGTGTATCAGCAATAAGTACATGAAGAATTACATTACCAGCATCAAGTAAAACCCAATCACCACTAGCTTCACCCTCAAGGCCATATGTTTTAATTCCAACTTTATGTAATTGTTCTTTAACATTATTTGCAATTGCACATGTATGCCTTGTTGATGTCCCTGTGCAGATAATCATTGTATCTGTAATTGTTGAAGTTTTACTGACATCTATGATTTGAATGTCTTTAGCTTTAATATTTTCTAAAGCAACAGTAATGTTTTTGATTAATTTTTGTGTTTCCAAAATTATATTCCTAAATTTTCTATTGTTATTATACTAAACTTGTTATTATTTTTCTAAAAATCAAATTTCAATGTATAGATTTTGTTCTTTAATGTATTTTAGAACATCTTGATCAATAAATTGATGGAGTTTATCGTAATTTTTTAGTTTAAAAAAATTCCTTAGCTCTGTAGCACTTATGTCAAAAGGTGGACAATCAACCATGAATAGTTGTCCACTTGTTTTAGTGATTAAATTATTCGTGCTGATGTTATTGTTATACATATGGCGTAAACTAGAGGATATTAACTCCATATTTATGGAGTATTGGGGTCTAGTCATTACTGCAATGTTAGCAATATCAAGAATATTCAAGCCGTTAATCCATTTGTCTAAATATAAAAATGAATCCATTCCAATAATAAGAACAAGAGTATCCTTAGGATAAGATTGTTTCATTAATGCAAGTGTATCATAGGTACATGAGTATGAATTTAATTTGATTTCAAAATCACTTGCTAATAAAAAATTATCTTTACATGTAGCTAGTTCAACCATTTTTAGACGATCATATTCACTAGCTGTAGGAGATTTTTTGTAATAAGGTGTTTTATTAGGTTGAACTAGAACTAGATCTAAATTTAATTGTGCTTGTGCACATCTGGCTATGTGAGTATGCCCTTTGTGGATGGGATCAAATGTTCCCCCAAGTATTCCAATTTTTCTAGTCATTTTCGGTTAGTTTACATACATTAGGAAAGCTTCGAGAAACAGCAATTTCTCGAAGTATTAAAAATGCAGATTCTTCGTCAAAGCTTCTGGCTAGTATGTCTGCTTGACATAGTAAATTAAGTAAATGACTAATGCTTTCAGAGGAAATAGAATTTGCTCCTTGACTATAAATTGAACGTTTGCTTTTTAGTAGCTTTAGTAAAGGATGCTTTTCAAACCAAGTCTCAATATTTTGATTATTATCAATTAAACTACGTAATTCATATAGTGAAGTCAATGCTTGTCCGATTTTGGAAAGAATATCAGTTATGCTAACGCCTTCATTTTTTAATGATTCAAGCATGCGTAGCCTTTTTTGAGCTGTATTATTTGCATCTACAAAGCCTTCAACTAGATCATAAGTTGAAAAGTGATTGTCACTATCAATATTGTTTTTCAGAATATCAGTATTGACTACTCCTGTATATCCACATAAATTTAGTTTTTGAATTGCTTGAACGAGTGCAAATAAATTTCCTTCATATGTTCTATATAGGAGAGATATTCCGTCTCTTTGAAATGAAATTTGGTATTTCTTTGCCTGCTCTACGATAAAATTCATCATTTCATTATCAGAAAGAGGATAAAAAATTACAACAATTGCTACTTTTTCAAGTGGCGCTAATAAAGAATTTCTTAAATCTGTTTGAGATATTTGAGGCATTGTTATTATTAGTAATAATGATGAATTTAATAATTCTTTCACTAATTTTAACGCTTCTGCTGCACGGCCCTTTAGATTTTTAATATTTAGTGTAACAACAACCTTATTCGCAAAAAGGCCTGGACTACTGCAAGCCTCTTGTAATGCATCTAAATTTAAATTGTCGTCAGAAAAACTATATTTATTTTCTGGAGTAAAGCCCTTAGCATATGCCTGTTCAAGTACTCTTTCAGAAGCATTTGTTAGCCAAAAAGGTTCATTGCTTGCAAATATATAGCAACCGTTTAATCCGGCCCTTAAATTTTCATCGAGCTTGTTACTGTATATTTTCATTTATGTGCACTATTTCTTTTCTTTTTGAGGTAGTATTTGGTTATTTGTAGTGTCAAAACCAGGAACTTTAGAAAGATCATCAAGATTATTAATAATCACTTCTTTTGTCGTTTCATCAGCTGCGGTGGCATTGAATACAACTTTTATATGTTCATTTTTCTTAACAATAGATGGCTTTTCATCTCTAGTTTTTATTAGGTACGAATTTTGTAAACGGAATAATATTTGATTGCAAAGTTCTCTTGCAGATTCAGTAGTTATATCTTCTTTTTCACTATCCGCTGCAATAGCAGATCCGGCTTTATTGAGATAAGCTCTATTAATAGTGCTATTTATAGAATACGGTTTTTTCCCTTTTTCATAAAAAAGGCAATTAGCGACAGAACGATAATTATATTCTAGTGCTTGAGAGTTACTTCCTACAGACATAGTGCTTTCACTATTTCTTAATGGTCCACAGCTTAGTATAGGTGTGTCTTTATTTATATAGTCTTTTATATCTCCGTCTACTTTAGACACATTTACGCCATGTATAATTAAATTTTTCTCCAACTCTTTATAAAGAATATCATTGTTTTCGCCAATTAGTATTATTTCAGGATACGTTTCATTGAGTGAATTAGCTTTCATTAATTGAAAACCACACCCTGTTGTAGCTAATAGAGCAAAAACAATTACAAAAAAAACTTTCTTCAAAATTAATATCCTTTATAAAGAGTTCCGGGGATAAGCCCCCAGAACAACTTATATTGATTTATGCTACGACAATATTGAGTAATTTCCCTTTGACGTAAATTACTTTCTTAAGTTCTTTCCCATCAATAAATTTAATTACTTGCTCATCATTTATTGCTAAATCTTTAATTTCATCTTCAGTAGCTTCAGCGTTAACTGTTAAGCGAGAACGAACTTTACCATTGATTTGTACAACAATGAGTTTTTCGTCTTCTACTAAAGCAGCTTCACATACTTTTGGCCATTGAGTGTCGTCAATAGATTCTTGATGTCCTAAACTATTCCATAGGCTAAAACAAGCATGAGGAATAATTGGGTATAACATAATTACACAAGAATCATAAATTTCATATGCTAAAGCTAAAGAATTAATGTTATCTGTTTTTAGTTTGGTAGTTTTATTTAGCAGTTCCATTATAGCTGCAATTGCAGTATTAAATGTTAGTCTCCTACCAATATCATCAGTAACCTTCTGAATTGTTTTGTGTAAGTCTCGACGCAGAGATTTTTCCTCAGAAGAAAGTTTTTCAAAACTAAATTCAATTGGGCGTGGTGTCTGCACTAATGTTTGAATGTTATTCCAAAATCTGCGAATAAAGCGTTGAGCTCCTTCAACTCCAGATTCTTGCCATTCAAGTGTTAGTTCAGCAGGTGATGCAAACATCATGAATAATCTAACTGTATCAGCGCCATATTTTTCCACCATTGCTTGTGGATCGATACCGTTGTTTTTAGATTTACTCATTTTTGTCATGCCAGTATGTACTAGCTTATGACCTTCACGATCTTCTGCTGATACAATATTGCCTTTTTCATCTCTTGTACAAATTGCATCTAACGGACTTACCCAAACTTTTCCACCATTGGCATCTGTATAGAAGAAAGCATCTGCTAATACCATACCTTGGCAAAGCAATTTCTTAAATGGTTCATTGCAATTTACCATTCCTGCATCACGAAGAAGTTTATGGAAGAATCTAGCGTATAAAAGATGCATACATGCGTGTTCAATACCGCCTATATATTGATCTACAGGTAACCAAAAATTGGTACGCTTAGGATCAAGCATTCCATCCTTATAATCTGGACAACAATAACGAGCATAATACCAAGAAGATTCCATAAAGGTATCAAAAGTATCTGTGTCGCGTTCTGCAGCTAGTCCATTAATTTTAATTGCAGACCATGATTTGTCAGCTTTAATAGGGCTTTGCACACCGTCCATAACTACGTTTTCAGGTAGTAGAACTGGGAATTCTTCAGCAGGAATAACAGTTCCATCAGGCATGTTAATCATTGGAATTGGAGCACCCCAATAACGTTGACGAGAAACACCCCAATCACGTAAGCGATAATTTATGGTTCTATGACCTTGCTTAGACGCTTCAAGATCTGTACAAATTGCATCAAAAGCATCTTTAAAGTTTAGGTTGTCATACTTACCACTGTTACAGGTAATACCTTTATCAGTATAAGCAGCTTCTGATACATCCGTATTAGATCCATCAGCATTTTTTATAACTTGTATGATGTCTAGATTATATTTTTTAGCAAATTCATAATCTCTTTGATCATGAGCTGGAACCGCCATAACAGCACCAGTGCCATAATCCATTAGAACAAAGTTTGCTACCATTATAGGCACTACTCGACCATTTAATGGATGTATTGCATATAAGCCAGTAGGCATTCCTTTCTTTTCCATTGTTGCCATTTCTGCTTCAGCAACTTTTAGGTTTCTGCATTCATCAATGAAATTTGAAAGTTCAGGGTTCGTTTTTGCAACTTCTTTTGCTAAAGGGTGTAATGCGGCTATTGCAACATAGGTAACGCCCATGAATGTATCAGGTCTAGTTGTATAGATATCGAGAGTATCTTCTCTTCCCTGTACTTTAAATGTGATAGTTAATCCTTCTGATTTACCAATCCAATTTCTCTGCATGGTTTTAACCATTTCAGGCCAACCATCCATTTCATCAAGATCGTCCAATAATTCTTCAGCGTAATCTGTGATTTTTAAGAACCATTGCGGTATTTCTTTGATTTCAACAGGTGCATCGCAACGCCAACATTTTCCATCTTGTACTTGTTCATTAGCAAGTACTGTTTGATCGTTTGGACACCAATTTACTGTTGATGTTTTTTTATATACTAAGCCTTTTTTGTAAAGCTCAGTGAAGAACCATTGTTCCCACTTATAATATTCAGGTTTACATGTAGCAATTTCTCGATCCCAATCATACCCGAGTCCAAGCATTTTTAGCTGGCCTTTCATGTAATCGATATTGCTATAAGTCCATTTTGCAGGAGCTGTTTTATTTTTAATGGCTGCATTTTCTGCAGGAAGGCCAAATGAATCCCAACCAATTGGTTGCATAACTGCTTTGCCATTTAAACGTTGATATCTTGCAACAACATCGCCAATAGTATAATTTCTTACATGTCCCATATGTAATCTACCAGAAGGGTAGGGGAACATAGATAGACAATAGAATTTTTCTTTTCCAGTATTTTCTACAGCTTTAAAGGTTTTATGGGAATTCCAGTAATCCTGCACCTTTGGTTCTAAATCATGAGGATTGTATTGTTCAAGTATGACTGACATATTAGAGTCCAGACTTTTTAAATTAAATGTACTAACTATACCGATACGCTAAAATAGTCATCGGTTGTGATATTTGCGACATATTATACAATAAAGTAATTTTTAAGGGGGGATTTTAGTAATTAAAAAATAATAATATTCAATTATTATTTTTTAAAATTCTATTTGTTTTATAGTTGATAAAGATATTACATTAATATTAAATTATAATATTAATTTCTTTGTTCTTAATAAAATAATGCTTTTATTTTAATTGTTTTTAATAAAATTATTGAGTGCAATTTATATATATATTTCATTGCGTATCAATTTTTATCATAGTAATTTTGTAAATTATAGTTTTTGGGGAAGCTTTTAATTATTAATAATTAAGTCAAATTATTACTATTTATACACTTTTAAAAAAAAAGTTTTATACTTTACAAGTTTTTATTATTTAAAGTATTTATAGGTGTTGAAATGAAGCGTTTAAGTGCTACATTACTAGCTCTGTTGACAATTGTATTATGCGCAGACGTATATGCTGTTACTTATGAAGTTCCAACTGATGGTAGTAGGGTTGTAGGTGAAATTGTTGTTACTAAAGTACCTAAAGGTAATGTATCTCTAGAGTCAATTGCTGCAGAATACCAAATAGGCTTCAGTAATATGTTAGAAGCCAATCATCGAGTGGATCCTTATTCTCCTTTAGTTGGACAAAATCTTATAATTCCTCATAAGCTAATATTGCCTGATACCGTGCATGAAGGTATTATCATAAATAGTGCTGAGATGCGATTATATTTTTATCACGATGGATTAGTTGAAGTATTGCCAATAGGTATTGGACAATTAGGTAAGGATACTCCTGTAAATTGGGTTACCAAAATAGAAAGAAAAAAGGATGGTCCTACTTGGACTCCTACAGCTAATACAAGAGCAGAATATGCAGCTATGGGCGAGCCGCTACCTGCAGTAGTACCGGCTGGTAAAGATAATCCGATGGGACTTTATGCTTTATATGTTGGACGTTTATATGCAATACATGGAACTAACGCTAATTTTGGCATTGGTTTAAGAGTAAGTCACGGATGTATTCGTTTACGTGACGAAGATATTAAATATTTATTTCAAACTGTTCCTGTTGGTACTAGGGTAGAATTTATAAATGAACCGATCAAGGTTTCTAGAGAACCTAATGGTGCTTTGTATGCTGAAATACATCAGCCACTTTCAACAAATGAGGAAGAAATTAATTCTACAAAATTTTCTCCTTTGGTAATCAAACAACAAATAAAGGAATTCTTTAATAATTCTCAAATAGATAAGTCTTTGTTAGATCAAGAACTTAATGAAAGAAGTGGTTTACCAGTGTTACTTAATCCAATTGATTTTTAAAAAATAAAGTTTTTTTTAATACTCGTATGTAGAGAGTAACATAAGTTAAATAAAAATTATTTTTTAGGCCTAATTTCTAATTTTAAAAGGAGTTGGGCCTTTTTATTTGACGTTTATTCTTTGGTTGAGAATTTTAGTTAATTATCTTATTTTTAATTCATCTACATAGGTTGTTATTCACTTCTAATTTTATTATGTTTGATAATTCTCGACTT
>CAZTNG010000032.1:0-21832 GCA_964615195.1 uncultured Enterobacterales bacterium | reverse complement strand
AATATAGGCTCAGTTTGGGATGATGGAAAATGTCCAGGATTTTGACCGCATCCCCTTTTGAATGTTGTTCTTTTCTCAAATATTAGTTTAACAAAATTATTTATATGACATTATTTTTAGTGTTATCCAAAAGGAGATACAAATGTCAAAATTTACTATTTTATCTTGTGATGGTGGTGCTTTAAAAGGAGTTCTTCCTTCTGAAATTTTGGCTATGATTGAAAAATATGTTGAAGGCAATGTGGGTAATGTTTTTGACATGTTTGCTGGAACAAGTACTGGATCAATTGTAGCAACTGCAATGGCTTATGGCATGAGTGCCACTGATTTAATATCTTTGTATAAAAGAATAGGCCCATTAATTTTTAAAAAGAATAAGCTTACAACTTTGGATGCTCTTCAAAAGTTTGCACGTATTACTCGTGATAGTATGTATGACAATAATGTTTTAGAAAAACATTTTAAGATTGTACTTAAGGATGCAACTTTTGCAGATTTGAAGCCATATTTAGTGGTGCCATATACAAATTTAAGTGAAAATAAAACATCAGTTTTTACTAATATCAATGCTCAAAATAATGATGTTAAGTTATCTACTGCGACTATGTGTTCCTGTGCAGCTCCAATATTTTTTAAGCCAATAAAAAGAGGTGGTTCCCTCTATTGTGATGGTGGTTTGTTTGCTAATAATCCTACACTCATTGCTGTGATGCGAGCTCATTGTGATTTAGGTATCCCATTTGAAAATATACGTGTAGTATCTATTGGCTGTGGGCATGCAAAAGATGTTTACACCTATAAGCCAAATCAACATTGGGGATTGTTTGGGAATTGGAATGGTTTAAAATTGATGGATACTATATTTTATTTACATAGAAGATCTGTTAACGATATGGTTTCAGAATTAATTGGTGCTGAAAATTTATTAGAATTAGAGTGTACAACATCAAGAGTGTTACCTTTAGATGATCCAGATGCTATTGATGAGATGCAAGCAGAAGCTGATGCTTATTATTCCCTTAGACACTATGATATTATGAAGTTTTTAGGTTTAACCCCAAAAAAATAATGGTATTGTTGATTAATTAAGATCTTTAGAAAGCAGAAGAATACGAGCTAGTTTTGTTGCAACATCCGTGTAATAAGATCCTTCGTGATTGATTAACTCTAGTTTTGTATTATCCATGTAAAGTTCTAAAAGTTTTATTAGGTCCAATGGAATATCTGGCACCATGCCATCTTTAATTATTCTTTTTATGTAATGTTCTAAAACAGCATTAGCTGACGCTAAAGGTTCTGTAATTTCTTGTTTTACAGTTTTAACTTTTTGTTTTAAAAAATATTCTTTTTTTTGCAATAATGCTAAATCATTTTTTGCATTAGCTAATAGTTCATTTATATTATTTTGAGGAATGCTGTTATGCACTTCTTTATTTGGTGTATCTAAAAAGCCTCTTTGTCTTAAAATATTTTGTATTGAACTAAATGATCCTGTTTTTAGTTCCTTACGCAAATTTATTGTTGTAATGTTTATACCTTTAGCTGTTAAACTTGCAATTGCAGCATCAATTTCAGTATCTGTAAGCTTGGACATTACCATTATTCCTATTTTTTAAATCTTTTAGCATTCTTTGCATAGCTTCTAGACTATCATTACCACCAACAAATTCAGCACTATTTACAGTTTGCGCAAAGTTTAATAAATCATCTAAAATCATATTTTTCATTTGCGCAATTAGGTTACTTGTATATTCTTGGTGATTGTTTCCTATAATATTTGATATACCAGAATCATAGCAAAATGTTCGAAGAGGATTATTTGTAGTTAAATGCATTACTATTATTTTTATTAACGTTTCTCTTAGTAGTAAATTCTCAATAAATTTAGTATGTTTAGTAATTGTAAGTTGCTCTTCTAGTAATTCGCAATTTAGTCTTGTTTTTATAATTTTCTCTTGAAGATCATGTAATATGGCAATGAACAACGGATCTCGCAATTCTTCATTGTTATCAGCTAGTGAAGTGCGTGTGGTTTCAATACCATTAGCTCGAAGTATATTTTTTATAGTGGAATAAGATCCATGACCTAAAAGTTCTCTAATGCGATTAAGACTGAGTTTTTCACCTTTGGCTGTAAGCTCAGCTACTACTCCCATTACTTCAGATTCAGTTAGTGAGGCCATAATATCTCTTTACTAATATACATGATTTATATAAGCTTTGTTGATAATAATTTCTAAATTATTGGTTCTAAGTTTATCATATATTTTTAAATGTTAATGATGCTTAGGCTAAAATATTCGTAGAATTTTAAGACAGAGTTTATCATTATAATAATAAAACTTTTCATGGAATTAAGACGCTGCATTATATAAATAAAAATGCAGCGTTCTTTAAATGAAGTAATATATTACATTACTTTATCACCAGGTTGAACACCTGAATCTGCGCTTAATAGGTAAATATCTTTATCACCTTTACCGGCTGAAAGGATCATGCCTTCTGACATGCCAAATTTCATTTTTCTTGGAGCAAGGTTATAAACCATAATTACAAAACGACCGACTAAAGCTGCAGGATCCCCGTAGGCTGATTTTATACCTGAGAATACTTGTCTAGTTTCTCCGTTTCCTAAATCAAGTTCAAAACGAAGAAGTTTTTTAGATTCTGCTACTTCTTCACATTTAAGAACTTTTGCAGCTCGAAGATCAACCTTACAGAAATCGTCTATTGTGATTTCCTTTGGAGCTTCTTCAACTTCGTGTTTTTTTTCAGATTTTTTCTCAGATTTTTTAGTTTCGTTATTGGAAGCTTGTAAAAGATCTTGTTTAGAATCAGCAATCATTGCTTCGATTTCTTTGTGGTCAATTCTACTGAATAAGGCTTTGAATTTATTAATTTCTGTACCTGTTATAGCATCAGTCACATTATCCCATGATAGTTTAATATTGAGGAATTCCGCACTTTGTTCTGCAAGCTTTGGCATTATTGGAGCTATATAACCAACAAGTATTTTGTAAAAATTCAATGCCATTGTACATGTTTGATGAAGTTCTTCACGGCGTTCTGAATCTTTAGCTGCCACCCATGGTGCTTTTTCATCTACATAACGATTAGCAATATCTGCTAAATTCATTACTTCACGAATAACTTTGCCATATTCACGATTAGTGTAAGCTTGAGTAATAGTATCCTTTGGAGCTGTAAATTGAGCTAGAAGTTCTTGATCTACAGTAGTTGCAAGTTTCCCATCAAATAATTTGGTTATAAATCCTGCAGTTCTTGACGCTAGGTTAACAAGTTTATTTACTACATCAGAATTAACTTTTGCCACAAAATCTTCTAGGTTTAAATCTAAATCGTCAATTTTTGCATTCATTTTTGATGCATAATAATAACGTAAGCATTCAGGGTTGAAGTGTTTTAAATAGGTTGATGCTTTAATAAAGGTACCCTTAGACTTACTCATTTTTGCACCATTTACAGTAACGTATCCATGTACATATACCTTTGATGGAGTCCTGTATCCCGCACCTTCAAGTGTAGCCGGCCAAAATAGAGTATGAAAATACAGAATGTCTTTACCTATAAAATGACATAACTCGCTATCTGAATTTTTATTGAAATGGCTGTCGAAATCCTCACCTATATGATCAAAAAGATTTTTGAAGGAAGCCATATAGCCAACTGGAGCATCTAACCAAACGTAGAAATATTTATTATCACTATCAGGAATTTGGAAGCCAAAATATGGAGCATCTCTACTGATGTCCCATTGTTGTAAACCTGATTCAAACCATTCCTTTAATTTATTTGCCATTTCATCAGGAACAGTCCCTGATGAGATCCAATTTTTTAGAAAAACTTCAAATTGTGGTAGATCAAAGAAATAATGTTCTGAATCTTTTAATACAGGGGTAGCACCAGATATTGCAGAATATGGATTAATTAATTCTGTTGGAGAATATGTCGCTCCGCAAACTTCACAGTTGTCTCCATACTGATCCGCAGCTTTACATTTTGGACATGTTCCTTTTACAAAGCGATCAGGCAAAAACATATTTTGCACTGGGTCAAATAATTGAGAAATTTTACGAGTTTTGATGAAATTCTTTTCACGTAATGCTTTGTAAATACTAGTAGCAATTTCTTTATTTTCAGGTGAGTTGGTACGATAGTAGTTATCATAGCTTATATTAAATCCGGCAAAATCTGTTTTGTGTTCAATTTCAACTTCAGCAATCATTTCTTCTGGAGTTTTATTAAGTTGACGTGCTTTAAGCATGATAGGGCTACCGTGCTGATCATCGGCACAAACAAAGAATACTTTGCGTCCTAGCATTCGTTGAAAACGTACATAAATATCAGCTTGAATATGCTCAAGCATATGACCTAAATGAATTGATCCGTTTGCATAAGGTAATGCGCAGGTCACTAAAAGGGTGTTTTGTTTTGCAGACATGGAAATTAAAACTCCATTTTTTTCTAAGAATAAGCTGTCATAAAATTAATAGTTGTTATTCTATCAGAAATTGCTTATTACTTAAAGCTAAAGGAAGGTCCTATAACATAATATCGTAAAGAGGTTTGAAGGAGTTTTGTATAAATTGTTTTGTCAATGTTTCTATTATTTTTTATATAAGGGAATTTTCACGAATTGTATAACGATGGTAAAAAGTAGCAACTTTAATAGATATAATTATAATCCAAAAAGTTGCTGCATCTGCGTAACAATAAATAACTAATTATAGGAGGTTGCTTTCAACAAACTTCCAATCAATGTAGTCAAAGAACGCTGTGACATAATCTTTACGAGCATTCTGATAGTCTAAGTAGTATGCGTGTTCCCATACGTCAATACATAGTAATATTTGCATACCATCAGTAATAGGATTTCCTGCATTAGATGTATTTATTATTTGCAATTTATGTGTGCTAGGATTTTGTACAAGCCAAGTCCAACCTGATCCGAAATTAGAAACAGCACTTTGGATAAAAGATTCTTTAAATTTATCAAATGATTCAAATGTTTCATTGATAAAGTTTCCCATATTTGCAGAAATTAGTGTTGTCTTTTTCATAGGACATAAGCAGTTGAAGAAAAATTCATGATTAAAAGCTTGTGCAGCATTATTGTATATAGGACCTATAGCAGTTAACACCATGTTACGTGCAGACTTGTTTGCAAATTCTGTATCTTTTGTTAATGTGTTAGCTGTATTGATATAGCCTTGAAGATGCTTATTGTAATGAAAATTCATGGTGCGTTGAGATAAAAAAGGTTCCAAGGCATCAAGTTCATATTTAAGTTTAGGTAGATAAAGAGCCATAGTAAGTTTCTCCCGTTCTAATAAATGACTGTTTTTTAGGAAATTACAATTTAATAATTCCTTAAAAAACAATCCATATATTCATTATATGTTATGAAATAAGCATTAGCAATGGTGTTTTTTGTACGGAAATACAGTTTAAAAAAGAAGGTGGTATATTATATTTCTTGTATCTAAAAAAATTGAATATTTTATAAATTACATTGAGTATTATTGTAGTTGTAATATTCATTATTTAATAAAAAGAAACTATAAAAATTTTTTACAAATTGTGTATATACATATCTTTTAAGTTCACTAATTTGGTAGATATTTGCGTAAATGTTACAAATAATTGTTAGGAATTTAATAACATTAGATTCAATTCAATATAAGCTTTTTTCTAAGACGTAATTAAATATTCGAAAAATATGGTTAATTAGATGTTAACCATATTTTTGTGTAATTAGTTTTAATTAAAAAAATTAATATAATAAATTTATATTATATTCTTTATGAATTTTCAACCTCTGTTGTTTGAGCTTTAACTCTTCCATAACTTGTGGTCTCATTTGCTGTAATTGCAGCCTGAGCCATGTCTGGGGTAAGTGGCCAACCTTTTAGATCTTTTAATCTATTTACTAAATAGCAAAAGAGTTCGCATTCACGATCGGTATCGTACATCGCTCCATGAGCTTGTAAATCATCAAATTCTATGCCTACAGTTCGACATGAAATGCTTAAAACTGTTTGACCTAACATTAGTGCACATAGAGATGCAGTATCAATTACGCTAAAAGGATGGAATGGTGATCTTTTATAAGCTATGCGGTCAGTTGCAGCTTTAATAAAACTATAATCAAAATGTCCATTGTGTCCAACGAGAATTGCTCGTTTGCAACCTGCGGCTTTCACTTCCTTTGATATCGCTTTAAAAAATTCAATAAGACTTGTTTTTTCGTTAGTAGCTTTTCTTTCTGGATCAAAAGGGTTTATTCCTATGAAATCTATATTTGCTTGTACAATATTAGCTCCATGAAATGGTTCTACATCATAGTGATAACTATTGTTCTTCACTAAGTTGCCGTTTTCATCAAACTTTAATGTTATAGCGGCAAATTCAAGAAGTGCGTCAGTTTGAGGATTAAAACCTGCTGTTTCAACATCTAATACAACAGGGTAAAAGCCACGAAATCTCTCGGCTATAGTTTGTTTTGTATCTGCTAATTCTTCAGCCATTTATAAATAGTCTTATGATAAAATTAAAATATTAAGGATTTGGCAAAATTGCCGATAAACCTATATATAGCGAAAATAAATTATCTTCAGCTAACTCTATGAGTTTAACATAAAATTATAAAGTAGATTAATTATTTGTTGGCACAAATTTAGCATTATTGCTATAAAAGATTATTTTTTGCCGAAAAATAGATGATAATTTGCCTATCTAAGCTTTTTAGATCTGTTTTTTGACGAATTAAGTATGTGGGGTTAAGAATGAAAGCATTAAAGGTCAGTATTTTGTCATTAAGTTTATTAATGGCCTCAGGGGCTGATGCTATTACTTATCTTTCACAGACAAGAGGCATTGATGTTTGGAAGTTAGAAGATTCAAAGACGATGTGCGTTATACGTCAAAACATTCCAGAATGGGGTAATGTTGAGTATTTTATGCAAGCTTCAAAAGAGCATGAACTTGAATTAACTTTAAATCCTTATCATGCATTTGAAAACGTAAGAAGTATGCTTTTTCGATCTGAAGCTCCTTCATGGAAACCTGGAGTTGCTGATGTGAATTTAGGAGAAACTAAAATTTATAGAGGTTTCCCTGGTTATTTAAAGGGAAAAGATGCGTGGCATTCTATATCCTCATTAGAAAATGGAAACATGGCGGTGTTTATTTATCGTGATGATAATTATTACAAAGATCAAGATATAAAAGTAATGATTAATCCTTATAATTTTAAAATGATTTATCGCAGTTTTTTAAAATGCACTGCGCAGCTATTACCATATAGCTTTAATGATATAAAATATACAATGTTACATTTTGAAGATAAATCTACAAAGCTTACAGAATATTCATTAAAGCGTTTAGAACAGATTGCTGAATACGTAAGTGGTGATAATCAATATTTTGAGGTGTCAATTACTGTTCACACTGATAGTCCTGGTGAGTTAGATGAAAACCAAAAGGTTACAGATGATCAAGCAGCTGTTATAAAGAAGTTTTTTACTGATAAAGGTTTTTCTGAAGATAAAATTAATGTTGTGTCTTTTGGTGAGCTTGATTCTGCCGTTGTTAATGATACCGATGTAAAAAGAGGTGTTAACAGAAGAGTGTTAATTGAAATAGGTAAAGGAATAAATCAATAAATTAGTTTTATTGAAAATAAAAAAGCGTTATTAATAAGCGCTCAAGAGAGAAAAAAGTCCTGTGGTTAATTTTTTGATAACTGCAGGACTTTTTATTTGTATTTTGTAGTAGTGATTCAAATGTTTTGTTTTCCATATTTAGATACAGAATATTTTGCACTAATAAGGAATTTATGTTTCTTAATATATATTTGTGGAAGGTATTTAAAGCACAGATTGTTATGTGAAACATCATTGTTAATGATAAAAAAATCACCCCAAAAGTTTACAAACGCTTAAGGGGCAATAATTAGTTAGATAGTTATAGTTAAAATTGAATATTAGGTGCTTGTTTTATTGTTTGGCTGTCTTCAAATTGTAAAAGACTTGCATCTTTTGTATGTTCTGCTGACATTCCTGAAACTATGGAATTAGGGAACATTTTACGGTAGATATTATAGTCAGTAACAGCATCATTATAAGCTTGGCGAGCAAATGAAATTGTATTTTCTGTAGATGCTATCTCTTCTTGAAGTGAAGCCATATTTTGACTTGCCTTTAGATCTGGGTATTGTTCTACTTGAATATTAAAAGAACGCATAGCACTATTTAGAGAGTTTTCGCTGTTTTGTAAAGCCATGCTTGCATTTTCATTTGATAAATCATTTTTGAATTGTTCTAAAGCTTTCACAGCTCCATTTCTAGCTTCAATTACCTTAATTAAAGTTTCATTTTCATGCTTCATATAGCCTTTAACGCAATTAACAAGATTTGGTATTAAATCATAACGACGTTTTAGTTGAACATCAATTTGACTGAAAGCATTCTTATACTGTTCTTTAAGTGCGATTAAACGGTTTTTAATAGTAAAAAACCAAATAAATAAAATACTAGCACCACCAATACCAACAATTACTGTAATCATAAGTTATCCTTTAAACTTCCTGTATGCATGGCTTAGATTTGTTGTATTACTTAAGCTACATGCTAATTTTAAAATTAGTTCTATAATTATTGACACAAAAAATATTAATGGCAACTTTTTTCAGAAGTAATTTATTCAAAAATTATATATCTATCAGATTATTAACCTGTCAAACAATTAGGATCAAATGCAAATTTGCCTAATAAAAAATTAGAAAATTCATTCGTAAGTTCTGTTTTAGGTAATCCATTAATTATTGAAAGTAATTCTGTTATTTTATTTTGGGGTATTAAACTTTGGTCTACTGTTTTAAAATAATTAGCGTTATTTATTATCATTTTAGAAAATTCTAGTTTCTTATTCTCTTCGCAGTTAGTATTTAAAAACGCATTGGAGCATAGTTCATAGACAGAGTTAATAAATGCTTGCTCTCTTTGTTGAGCAGTACTTTCTTTAAGTGAAATTGGTAGGGTAGCAAGAGGAATTTTGCTTAGACATGGTTGTTTCATCGGATTTACGGCTATGCCACTAGTATAAATTGGAATGGTTGACCTCTCAGAAAAGGATTCTAAATATAAATGTTCAGAAGCCTTTTTCCCATCATTAACTGGATAATTATCCCAAATAAATGGTTTTCTACCTAAAAGCTCTGTGGCAAGAGAAATATCTTCAACTGAATATTGTTCACTGATTACTTTTGATCCTGTCCAAAAAATATCTAAATCTAAAGGAAGATCTTGCATAAAATTTTTATGGTAGTTAAGAGGCTTTTTGCCAAAGACTTTTTCAAGTATTGGATCAATGCTATAGTAACTTGGGCAAGTAATGATCTGGGTTTTATTTTTTGAGTTTTTATCGAAATTATTTATTATTTCTATAACAGAATGAAGTATTTCATTTTGCTTGTATGCCTCATCCATTCTATCTATTTTTAGGTCATCAAATAAAATTGCTAATATATCTGGTTTTACGCAAGAATATAGTTCTGTTATCTGTTTTTTTAGTAATGGTAAATCTTCCTTTATATTGGATGTTGCACCTAAAGGAGAGAAACCAATGCCAAAAAAAATATTGTTTTGCTTACATTCTTTTGCCAATCTTGCTAGGTAGTTAATCCACGGTTTTGTATAAGTGTTTTTCCAATGCTTTCTGAGATATCCATCATTTTTAGGAGCATATATATAAAAATCGTAGCCATGTTCTTTAAGCCATTTAGGATATAGTAATCGAATGTCGTTTTGCCAAGGATTACCAAAGAAACCTTCTATAACTCCTGCAGTAAATTTGTTAAACATTTATATATATCTCCCGTGATTATTATTTCTTATTTATGTGGTAAACATTGAGCAATTTTAAATAATGATTTTGATACTAGAATCTTTATCAATCCTACTATCATTAATGTGCAAAATACACTATTCACAAGTAAATTTGTATAAATTGTTGTGGTTTATATATATTTGTGTTTTATAGGTTGTCTTTATAAGAATAGAGTTATAGCTATTTTTATGTTTTTTAAGTTGATTTTGCGTTAAAAAGCACATTTTAATGGGTAACTAACCCTTAAATGCTATTTAAAATGTTTACATGGTTCAATATGGGCATTATAATGCCTCAGTTTTTTAAGAATGTTGTTCAGTACCAGAACAATTAATAAGTACACTGTTATGACAGTGTTAATTAGGTCATGTGATAGAAAAAGCTTAAGTGCTGTTTCATTATTATGATTTGGCTGTTTTTGGGACTGCATAAGCAGAAGATCCGTTAATTGAGGTGAAATAATGCAAGTTTCTATTGAAGCTTCCGAAGGTTTAAACCGCCAGCTTAAGGTAACTATTCCAGCAGCTGATTATCAAAATGCTGAAAAGGCACAGATTCGCGAATACAGTAAGCATCGTCGTTTCCCAGGTTTCCGTCCTGGTCACGTACCTGATGCACGTATTGTTAAAGAATATGGTAACGAAATTAAGCAACATGTGATTCAGACTCTTATTAATTCAAGTGTTTTTGCATCTGTACAGCAGGCCAAGATTGAAAATTTAGCAAATTCTTATCCACGTATTTCTAATGTTCAGGATAATGGTTCTGCTAGCGACTTAGTTTACACTGTAGACGTTGAAGTTAATCCTGAAATTTCTTTTGACAAGGATCTTAGTGAAGTTGAAGTAACTAGGGTTGTATCAAAGGTAACTGACGAAGATTTAGATAAGATGATTGATACTCTTCGTAATCAGCAGGTTAAGTGGAATGAAGTTCAGAGAGCTGCTGCAAAGGGTGATCTCGTTAATGTGGATTTCGAAGGTTTCATCGATGGTGTTGCTTTTGAACACGGCGCTGCTAAAGGTTATGCAATTAAGCTAGGTGATAATCGTATGATCCCTGGTTTTGAAGACCAAATCGTTGGCCATAGTGCTAATGATGAGTTTGACATTAATGTTACATTCCCTGCTGAATACCAAAATAAGGATTTAGCTGGTAAAGCTGTAACTTTCAAGGCTAAGGTTAATAAGGTTTCTGAACCTGTACTTCCTGAATTAAATGAAGATTTCATCAAGATGCTTGGCGTAACTGGTGGAGTTGATGAATTAAAGGCTGAAGTTCGTAAGAATATGGAACGTGAGCTTGAAATGTCTGTTGAAGGCGTAAATGCTAACGAAGTATTTGCTAAGCTTCTTGAAAACTACGGTAACGTAGAGCTTCCTCCTTTCTTATTAAAGGAAACTGCTCAAGCTGTTAAATCACGCGCTCAGCAAAATAAGCGTGGTGAAATGCCTGAAGAAGTTGCTACAGCTCAAGCTACTACTGAAATCAAGAATTCATTAATTGTTGATAAGCTTTGTGCTAAGTTTGATCTTAAGATGGATCCAACTCGTGTTGATAAGTATATTGATGCTATCAGTGCAGCTTATGAAAATTCAGAAGAATATAAGAAAGCAATTAAGGGTAATAAGCAGCAGATGATGTCTATCAGTCAAAGATGCTTTGTACAGCAGATTGTTGATTTTGTATTATCAAAAGCTAAGGTTACTGATAAGGAATCAAATTTCTTTGAATTGGTAAATAACCGTTACTAATTTTAGAATCGATTTGTAAATGTAGGCATAGCTTGTAATTAAGCTATGCCTTTTTTATTATGAATTACTAACTTTTTGGGGTAATTCATGTAATTGAGATCCGCATATATCGTTTTAAGCTTCTCTTAGTTTTTTAGCATTATTCGGATTCCATGGATCAAAAGTAGCCTTAGATGCTATTAAATTTCCATAAAAGCTTTCCTTGTAATTTAGTATTTCTATTTGTTTTTTTAGCTCTTCTAGACTTGCTAAAGCTTTATTTTTTGTATCTAAAATTATTTGATAACGCTCTTGCATGGTGTTATCACCTTGCAAGCACAAATCGACATAATGTTTTATTTGTTTATTTTCTGTGCCTACATGGCGTAAGCATTTTATAATTTTAACCCAAGCCAAATCTTCTTCGGAAAAAGTCTCACATTATTATCATCTCTTTTTACAGTAGGTAATAATCCGCTTTTAGCCCAAAATCTAATGGTGTGTTCAGAAACGTCCATTATTTTTGCTACATCTTTCACTGTATACATAGTTATTTCCGATATAAATTATCATTTGTATAGTTTAGCTTGACTTAGAGTGACTATCAAGTGTTATCATTTTGAAATAATATATAGGAAGTTGTATTCTTTTATAAATTACTTATGTATTAATGATTATTAGGTTTAATAATATTTATATAATACAGAGATTGAATTTGTTTATATAAATTCTCTTTGGTGTGTAAAGAAGAATAAATTTATATAAATATTGCTGTTTTTATCTATTAAGGGAAAGGAATTAACATAATGCAAACATATACAGATCAAAGATTTATTGGTGAAAGGGCTTTATTTCAGACTAAAAATGCACAAATTTTCAATTGTATATTTGCTGATGGTGAATCTCCTTTAAAGGAAAGTTGTAAACTTGATATTGTAGATTCATCATTTCAATGGAAATATCCATTATGGTATTGTCATGATGTAACAGTTAAAAATTCTACATTATTTGAAATGGCAAGAGCTGGTATTTGGTATACAAATGATGTGCATGTGGTGGATGTACTGTATGGCGCCCCTAAGGGTTTTCGTCGTTGTAAACGTGTATCATTAAAAAATGTATCTATACCAAAAGCTGAAGAAACGCTTTGGAATTGTGATGGTGTAATTTTAAAAGACGTTACAGCTCAGGGTGATTATTTTGGCATGAACTCAGAAAATATTGAAATAGATAAACTTGATTTAATTGGAAATTACCCATTTGATGGCGTTAAAAATGTAGTTGTAAAAAATTCAAAGCTTATTTCAAAAGATGCTTTTTGGAATGCTGAAAATGTTATTGTTTATGATTCTTTTATTTCAGGTGAATACTTAGGCTGGAATTCCCGTAATATTACGTTTGTAAATTGCACAATAGAAAGTGAGCAAGGTTTTTGCTATATGGACAATGTAGTATTAAAAAATTGTAAGTTAATTAATACAAATTTAGCTTTTGAATATGCTACAGTTGATGCAGATATAATTACGGATGTACTAAGTATTAAAAATCCAATAAGCGGAATTATAAAGGCTAAAAGTATTGGTCAAATTATTTTTGATAACAAAGACGTCGATAAAGCTAATACTCAAATAATTGTAGAAAATTAACAGTTAATTTATTTATTGTTATGAAATTATTTGTAAAATATTAATTATGTTATATCTCAATTATTTGCTTTAATTGAGATATATTTTTCCCACTATACAATAAGGATTTTATATGACGTATAATTTTGATGAAGATGTTAATAGAAGAAACACATATTCTTTAAAATGGGATGTTTTAGACTCTGAATTACCTATGTGGGTTGCTGATATGGATTTTAAAGCTGCAACCGAAATTTGTGAAGCTATGTCGCAAAGAATAGAGCATGGTGTTTTTGGATATAACATACTGCCTAATGAATGGTATGATGCTTACATAAATTGGTGGGCAAGGCGTCATGATTTTACTATAGAAAAAGATTGGCTTGTTTTTGTCACTGGTGTAATTCCTATTTTATCAAGTTGTGTTCGCAAGCTTACGACACCAGGTGAAAATGTTGTAATTCAAACTCCAGTCTATAATATATTTTTTAACAGTATTTTAAATAATGGTCGTAATGTACTTGAAAGTCCTTTGCTATATCATGATGGAAAATATGATATAGATTTCGTCGATTTAGAATGCAAGCTTGCTAATCCACAAACAACGTTAATGATTTTATGTAATCCTCATAATCCAATTGGCAAAATATGGGATAAAGCTACTTTAGCAAAAATAGGAGATCTTTGTGTTAAACATAATGTTATTGTAATATCTGATGAAATACATTGTGATTTGACTGCACCTAATACTGAATATGTGCCTTTTGCCTCAGTCTCTGACAATTGTTTTAACAATAGCATTACATGTATTGCTCCAACTAAAACTTTTAATTTAGCGGGTATTCAGACTGCAGCTGTTGTTGTTCCTAATAAATTTTTACGTCATAAAGTGTGGCGTGCATTAAATACTGATGAAGTTGCAGAACCTAATTCTTTTGCTGTTACAGCAGCTATTGCTGCTTTTAACAATGGAGAAACTTGGTTAGATGAACTCAGAAATTATTTACAAAATAATAAATTAGAAGTAGTTTCTTTTCTTAATGACAAATTACCTAAAATAAAGGTTGTATCACTAGAGGCGACTTATCTTTTATGGTTAGATTGTAGTTTAATTACAACTGATAGTGAAGCTTTGGCAACTTTTATTAGAAAGAATACAGGATTGTATTTAACAGCAGGTAGTGAATATGGAAAAGCCGGAAGTCAGTTTTTAAGATTGAATGTGGCATGTACCCAAAAAACATTGTTAGATGGCTTAAATCGATTACTTAACGGTGTTAATAAATTTTTAGTTTAATAGCATATTTTTTTATATAGAGTTTGTGTTGCGTACAAATCATATACTTAACTTTTTTGACTATGGTTAGAATCTTAAATTTAAACCTTTTTTGCAATGTAAGTGGTAGAAATAAAAATAAATTTGTACCACTTATAAATTTTTTATGTTTTTGTGAAATTGTTTATTGACTGATAGTTACTCTCAGGATTTAGACTACCATTAGTTAGAACGCTTAGAAACCAAGTTTATAATACAAATTTTTTGGAGTATATATGCCTATTTTAGATAAAGTAAATTCACCTTCTGATCTTAAATCTTTAAATATGGAGCAATTGCCAGTTTTAGCAGAAGAAATGCGCAAGTTAATTATACGCAAAGTTAATGCTATAGGTGGCCATATGGGCCCAAATCTTGGAATCGTTGAAGCTACAATTGCTTTACATTATGTATTTAATTCACCTGTAGATAATATTGTTTTTGACGTTTCACACCAATGTTATCCTCATAAAATTCTAACCGGAAGAAAGGATGGATTTACTAATGAAGATTTGTATCGTAAATATACAGGATTTACAGCTCCAGAAGAAAGCATACACGATTTATTCAAAGTCGGTCATACATCAACATCAGTAAGTTTGGCTGTAGGCTTAGCAAAGGCTCGTGATTTAAAGGGTGGTAAAGAGAATGTTATTGCCCTTATAGGTGATGGGTCTCTAAGTGGTGGTGAGGCATTTGAAGGTTTTGATAATGCTGCTGAATTAAATTCTAATATTATTATCATTGTTAATGATAATGATATGTCTATTGCAGAAAATCATGGTGGTTTGTATAAGAATTTAAAAGAACTCCGTGATTCTCAAGGAAAGGCTAGCCATAATTTCTTTAAAGCTCTCGGTTTAGATTATCTTTATGTAAGTAATGGTAATGATGTTGAGAGTCTCATAAAAACATTTAATGATGTTAAAGATATTGATCATCCTATAGTTGTTCATATTTGTACAAATAAGGGGTTAGGCTTAGATTTAGCTGAAGAAAATAAAGAGTTTTTCCATTGGATAATGCCAGGTTCTGTTGATAATTTTAATAAACTTGGGAACTCTGCTTATGTAGGGTATGACACTGTTGCACGCGATTTACTTTTGGAAAGAAAACAAAAGGATCCTTTGCTTATGGCTATTTCTCCTGCAACTCCAGGTGCATATGCAATGAATGCAGAAGTTCGCGCAAAGCTTGGGGTAAATTATATGGATGTAGGTATTGCTGAAGAACATGCAATAGCTTGTGCATCAGCAATGGCAAAAGCTGGAGCTCATCCTGTTTTATCAATTTTAAGTTCTTTTATTCAGCGAACATACGATCAACTTTCACAAGATCTATGTTTAAATGATAGTCCTGCTACTATTATTGTTTACTTTACTGGAATTTCTGGTGCGGATGCTACTCATTTAGGTATATTTGATATTCCAATTCTTTCAAACATTCCTAATTTAGTATATTTAGCACCAACTTGTGTTGAAGAATTTAAGCAGATGTTGTCTTGGTCAATTGATCATAAAGAACATCCTGTGGCTATTCGTGTTCCATCAGTGTATGTAAGTACAGGAATTGCAGATCAAACAGATTATTCGAAGTTGAATAGATATAAATTAATGCAAAAAGGTTCAAAAGTTGCAATTTTGGGTTTAGGAGCTTTTTATGGTTTAGCTCAAAATACTGCAACTACTATTGAAAACAAGTTAGGCTTTAAACCAACTGTTGTAAATCCTATATATATTACAGGTACAGATGATGAACTATTAGATTCTCTTAAGAAGGAACATGACATTGTTATAACTCTTGAGGATGGAGAACTTAATGGTGGTTTTGGACATATGATTGCAAATTTTTATGGTAATTCGACTATGCGAGTATGCACATATGGTGCTAAAAAAGAGTTTACTGATAGGGTTCCTTTAGCTGAGCTGTATAATCGTTATCACTTAACTCCTGATTTAATTTGTGAAGATATTGCAAAACTAATTAAATAATTTAATATCTATATATTATAAATATGGCCACTGATGTGGCCATATTTATTTAAATTAACTTTAGACACTAATAAAATATTGTATGAAACCGCCTTTATAGTTATGGTTGGAAAAGTAATATATGTAAATAATTTTGAGCAAGCTGTGATTTTTTTAAGAATGTTAAAAACATCGTTGTGTTAAAAGTGTATAATGCCTAACAGTTTCTCTTCTTGTAGTATATGTAATGAAGAGTGATCTAGATTTAACAGTTAATAATAGCTTGGATAAAGATTTATGTTTTTTGAACAGAATGAAAATAGGTCTGAGGTTTCCTCAGCCTTAGTTCCGTATGTAATTGAGCAAACAGCAAAAGGAGAAAGATCCTATGATATATATTCTCGCTTGCTCAAAGAAAGAATTGTGTTCTTAACCGGTGAGGTTGAGGATCATATGGCTAATCTTATTGTGGCTCAGCTTTTATTTTTAGAATCGGAAGATCCTGATAAGGATATTTATTTATACATTAATTCACCAGGTGGTGTCGTAACTGCAGGTATGAGTATTTATGATACTATGCAATTTATAAAACCTGATGTATGTACGTTATGTTTAGGTCAAGCTTGTTCAATGGGTTCCTTTTTGTTGACAGGCGGAGCTAAAGGTAAAAGATATGCTTTACCAAGTTCTAGAATAATGATTCATCAGCCATTAGGTGGTTTCAAAGGCCAAGCATCTGATATAGAAATTCATGCTCGTGAAACTCTTCGAATTAAAGAAGAACTAAATAAAAAGCTTGCTTTCCATTCTGGTAGAACTTATGAAGAAATTGTTGCCGCAACAGATCGTGATAATTTCTTATCTGCTGAGGAAGCAAAAAACTTTGGTTTAATAGATGAAGTTTTAACAAAGAGATCAATTGTTGGAAATAAGTAATTTGTAGTTGAATAAAACTGTGGGTTATATTTTAAGACTAACATCGAGAAAAGCTTTAAGTCTAGCTTAGAAAGACAAAAAGAGAAAAGTTTTTTTCAGTCACAAGGGTGATAAATGACTGGTAATTCAAAAGATGGAAACGGAAACAATAGCAATCCATTGCGTTGCTCATTTTGTGGAAAAACACAATATGAGGTTTCTAAATTAATAAAGGGCGGTGATGAGGTTTACATTTGTAATGAATGCGTAGATCTCTGCAACGATATCATATCAAAGGATAAGCAAAAGGAAGATGAGGATACTAAGACTGATTGGACTAGCGATATTAAAAAGCTACCAACTCCTCATGATTTAAAAGCTCATCTTGATGATTATGTTATCGGCCAAGATAGAGCAAAAAAGATTTTGTCTGTTGCGGTATATAATCACTACAAGCGTCAACTCGTAGGCGATGTTTACGATGGTGTTGAATTAGGTAAGTCTAATATATTGCTTATCGGTCCAACAGGCTCAGGTAAAACCTTGCTTGCAGAGACTTTGGCTCGCTTTTTAGACGTTCCTTTTGCTATGGCTGATGCAACAACACTTACTGAAGCAGGGTATGTAGGTGAAGATGTTGAAAACATCATTCAAAAGTTATTGCAAAAGTGCGATTATGATCCAATTAAAGCGCAACGTGGCATAGTGTTTATTGATGAAATAGATAAAATTGCCCGTAAATCTGAAAATCCATCTATTACTCGTGATGTTAGTGGTGAAGGTGTTCAGCAAGCGTTATTAAAGTTAGTGGAAGGTACGATTGCTTCTATTCCTCCACAGGGCGGTCGTAAACACCCACAGCAAGATTTTGTACAAGTAGACACATCAAAAATTTTATTTATTTGTGGTGGCGCTTTTGCTGGTATAGACAAGATTGTTGAACGAAGAGTAGAAAAGAATTCAGGTATTGGTTTTGGTGCTAAAGTTTATGGTGAGTCTGATGAACTAAACTTAAGCCAAAAGATATCAAAGGTTGAACCTGATGATTTAACCAAGTTTGGTTTAATTCCAGAATTTATTGGCCGTTTACCAGTGATTGCAACTCTTGATGAATTGGATAAAGAAGCACTTATATGTATCTTAACCCAACCAAAGAATGCTATTACACGTCAGTTCCAAGCTATGTTTAAGCTTGGAAAAGTAAAACTAGAATTTACAGATGATGCATTACTTGCAATGGCTGATAAGGCTGTTGAGCGTCATACTGGTGCTAGAGGTTTACGCTCTATAGTTGAAGGAATATTGCTTGATATTATGTATGACCTTCCGTCTAATAGCGAAGTTGCAAAGGTAATTGTAAATAAAGATGTTGTTGAAGGAAATAAGCAACCAGTTTTGGTTTTTGATTCACAACTTCTAAGTAATGCAAGCAATTAATTGTTACCTTAACTGTTAGTATAAATATACTAATATTTTAGGTATTCAAATTTTTATTAGGGACAGACTTGAATTTTTAAGTTTTGTCCCTATTTCTATTAAAGTAATCTATTTTATGTTTTTTCTGAAAAATAAAGCTTGATTGTATGGATTTTGAGCGAATGATTGAATATAAGTAAGTTTGATCCACATTATTAGATAAAAAATAAAAAAGTTATAGCTTTAGTTATACAATACAAAATAACTTAACAAACGCTAAAGTTAGTTAAATAAGTCTTAAAATAAAGAGTAAATTTTAAAAAAATATGGTAAAAGTAGTAGCCCCAATTCCAGTTGTAAGTGATGCACATGTATTACTCCCATCGACCGTAAATGTCTTGTTTCCAAAAGGCTCTAATCTAGCAGTTTTAAACCAGTTAGCTGATGAAAAGTCTAAGTTTGTCCTTGTTAAGGCCGAAGATGATGAATTTGAAGGTTTAAGCAATTCTGAAATTATGAGTAAGAGGGCTTTGCTGTGCTCAGTTCTTGAAAAAACAGTGTTTCCAGATAGTTCTACAAGATTTTTAATTAAAGTAGATTCAAGAGTGGTATTGGATGATGTGTACGAAAGTGCAACCATTACTGATAATATTAGTTACATGCGTAAAGCAGAATACCACGAGTTTGTACTCAGCGGAACAGGCGATGCTCAAATAGAGAGTACTTTAGCTACTGCTTTGGCTGGGTCATATCGTGACTTTTGTACTGAAGAAAAGGATTTTGCCCGTGAAAAGTTGCAGTTAGTTAAGGATGCTCCGACTCTCCTTTCTCGCTGTGATACCATTTTTGCTCTTTTAGAACCAACAGAAGCAGAGAAAGAAAGCTATTTGCTTATTAGTTCTTTGAAAGAATTAGTGGTAGCTGTTGTTGGAAAAATAGATAGAAGTTTATTGTCAAATAGATTGCTCCGTGAAGTTAAACTTAGTGCTAAAAACTCTATTGATAGAAATCAAAAGCAGTATTATTTAAACGAGCAATTAAAAGCTGTACAGAAGGAATTATCAAAACTTTATTCAAACAATGATGGTTCTGAAGATAAAGTTAGTGTTGAAGACTCTGATTCTGAAGTTCTAGATGAAGTATCTATGTTTCGTAAAAAAGCGGAACAAGCAAATATGCCACCTGATGTTTTAGAAAAGTGTAAGGCTGAAATAAAAAAACTTTCTATGCAAGCACCATTAAGTGCAGAAAGTGGAATTGTTCGTGGATACATAGAAACATTACTTGCTTTACCTTGGAAAAAGAAAAGTCCAATTAAAAAGAATTTGGCTTTAGCTAAAAAAATTCTTGATGAAGATCATTACGGATTAGAAAAGGTAAAAGAAAGCATATTAGAATATTTAGCTGTACAAAGTCGTGCAGATAGATTGCATGCACCAATCATTTGTTTAGTAGGACCTCCTGGTGTTGGAAAAACATCTTTGGGCAAATCTATTGCTAAAGCTACAGGGCGCAAGTATGTCCGTGTCGCTCTTGGTGGTATGCATGATGAGTCTGAGGTTAGAGGTCATAGACGTACATACATTGGAGCTATGCCAGGTAAGATTATTCAGAAAATAAGTAAATGTGGGGTTAGAAATCCTCTATTTTTATTAGATGAAATTGATAAAGTTTCAACAGATACAATGCGAGGTGATCCTTCAGCAGCATTACTTGAAGTTTTAGATCCTGAACAAAATAAATCATTTTCGGATAATTATTTAGAAGTTGATTTTGATTTGTCTGATGTAATGTTTATGGCAACATCTAATTCAATGAATATTCCATATGCTCTTAGAGATAGAATGGAAATTATTGAACTTTCTAGCTACACAGAGGATGAAAAGTTACATATTGCTTTAAATCACTTACTTCCTAAGCAGCTTGAATGCAATGGAGTTAAGAAAGGTGAGCTTGATATAACAGATGATGCAATTTTAGGACTTATAAGATTTTATACTCGTGAAGCCGGTGTGCGTAATCTCGAAAGAAAGATTGGAGAGTTGTGCCGTAAAGCAATAAAGGAAATAATGCTCAGTGGTGGTGCTAAGAAGCACATTACAATAGATGATGCAAAACTTCCTGAGTTATTAGGTCCAAGAATTTTTGATTTTGGTGAAATCGACTTAGAAAATCAAATTGGTATTGTGAATGGTTTAGCTTATACATCTGTTGGTGGAGATTTGTTGAAAATTGAAGCTGTTAGTTTTGTAGGTTATGGTAAGCAAGTGTTTACTGGTAAACTTGGCGATGTTATGAAGGAATCTATGTCTGCCGCAATAACTGTAGTGCGTGCAAGAGCTAATAAACTTCATATTGATCCTTGTGTATTTAATGGACGCGATTTGCATATTCATTGTCCTGAAGGTGCTGTACCAAAGGACGGACCAAGTGCAGGTGTTACTATTTGCACAGCTATTGCTAGTTCTTTAACAGGTAATCCTGTAAGAGGCGACGTCGCAATGACAGGTGAGATAACATTACGTGGTGAAGTATTACCGATAGGTGGTTTGCGTGAAAAGCTTTTAGCAGCTATGCGCGGTGGTATAAAGAAGGTTCTTATTCCAAAAGCAAATGTTAAGGATCTTGAGGATGTACCACAAGTTGCAAAGGATGCTTTAGAAATTGTTCCAGTTTCTAAAATAGAAGAAGTATTTAAAGAAGCCTTGCTTGAGCCTTATGATAGTTATATTCCATCAAAGGAATATTTGGATTATTCCAAGAAAAATGCTTCGAATGGTACTGATAAACAATAATAGTACTGTTTTTTAGGTGCTAATGAGAAAAGCAGACTTGTGTTTCGATGCAAGTCTGTTTTTTTATGCAAAAAACATAATAATTAAAGTAAGTAGTAGAGGAAAAAGCGTTAGCTGTTTTAGTTGAAGAATTTCTATTTTGCTGATGCTTCGT
>CAZTNG010000031.1:0-22006 GCA_964615195.1 uncultured Enterobacterales bacterium | reverse complement strand
ATGAACCGCCTTCGCGACGTCCTTCAAAACTTCTTCCATCACGACGACCTTCTGAACGACCAAAACTTCTTTCTTTATCTACATGTTCAGGTCTATCAGTAGTAGAACGGAAAATACCTACAGGTGCATGAGTACAATCTTTTTCTTCTACTTGGAATCTGTCATTACGACGACCAAATTTTCTGTCACCATTCATTTTATCAAATTTACGAACAGCATTTCTAACTTGACGATTTTTAACAAACTCTTCACGAACTGTAAGCTCTTCATCACTAACAAGGCTCTTAGTTTCTTGACGTAAACCTGCAATTTCTCTTAATGCATTAACATCACGAAGATTTAATTCTTCCCAACCACCTTGAGGTAGTTTACCAAGTTCAATATTAGCATACTTGATACGCTTTAAACGGCTAACCTTAAGTCCCAACGCTTCCCAAAGTCTGCGAACTTCACGCTTTCTGCCTTCTTTAAGAGTTACGTTATACCATTGATTAATACCTTCACCACCAACAAAAGATACGCTATCAAAACGTGCAAAGCCATCTTCTAGCTCAACACCTGTCTGAAGTTGGGTGATATTTTCTTTAGAAACTTCTCCAAAAACACGTACAGCGTATACTCTTTCTACTTCATGGCTTGGATGCATTAATCCATTAGCTAATTCACCATCTGTAGTAAAAAGTAATAAACCTGAAGTATTTACGTCTAAACGACCTACGTATAACCAACGACCATTTGCAATTGCTGGTAAGCGATCAAAAACTGTTGGACGACCCTGTGGATCACGATTTGTACACATCTGCCCTTCAGGCTTATTGTACATAAGAACTCGACATACTGGCTTTTCAGTTGTAGCTGTTTTGATAATTTGACCATCAACTCTGATTACTTCAGAACCTTCAACACGGTCACCTAAAGTGGCAACATTACCGTCAACACTCACACGGCCTTCTTTTATATATTCTTCCATATCACGACGTGACCCTACACCTAAACAAGCTAAAATTTTCTGCAATTTTTCGCTCATATTTTCCTCTTGCGACGAATGCCTCACGGCAATTAAAAAACGTTGTCTCACGACAACAACAAAATAATTAAGATAATGAGCCTGTTAGCATAAAGGAATTAATTTTATATAATTGATTACCAATATTAAGCTATTAGTTTATATTAGATAGAAATAGCCTTTATTATACATTTCAAACATTCTCAAAAAAATCAAGGTAATTATACTTGTATATTAAAAAAAATAAAGAATTAAATTTAATATGCAAAAATATTTTTTTATTCTAATTTTATATAACCATCAAATATTGTAATATATGTAACGAGATCTAGTTCAAATTTAATATAATATTTATCAAATATATTTTCATTAAGATTCTACTTATTTTCTTTAAAAACAATTTTCATGGCAAATTTCCCCATTATTTGCTATTTGCTTTACATTAAAAATGTAGATTATAATTTACTTCAATTTAGACGTTTTAGACATAATGTTCTTATTTCCAATATAAGAATCATTCACGTACTAAATAGAATTTGCGAGAAATAATTATGGACAACAATAATAGCTCTGAACTAAACCAATCGGTAAAAAGTACAGCTGAAAATTTTGAAACAGAAATAGTTGAGCTAAAAATTTTAGATCGTGTTTATCGCATAACTTGTAAGCTTGGAGAAAGCGATTCGCTCAAAGCTTCAGCAGAACGTATAAAAAACACTCTAAATGAACTCAAAGTTAAAGCTCCAGGCTTTAATAATGAACAACTCGCAATACTTTCAGCTTTGGACTTATGTCACGATTTGAATCACAAAGAATTGCAATTAGAAGAATTAAGCGATATAGTAAAAATAAGGATGAAGGAAATAAGAGAACAAATTCGTAATCTTAAGCACTAAATCCACAAAATTGCCTCAAGCTGTTGTAATTGATTATGTCCCTGAGCCGATATTACTAGATTAGGGAAATTTAATCCTTGTGGTGTGCATGCTCAATTTAATTGAGAAGCCTAGACCTGGAACACTTTTCCCGCCCTGAACTTTTGGGTTCAAGGTTTCAGATCGATACAGCAACTTGGGGCTCTCTGTTTTTATAATAAACATGCAGCTTTTTACGCTTGCGTCCCTAAGTGAAAAAAAATGCCAACATCACGCCCCTTATTACGTCAAAAAATTCGTGATTTACGTAAATCAATTAGTCCTGAATTACATGCCCACTACTCATCACAACTAATAGATCAATTTTCTAAAAATGATAAAATCAAAAATGCAAATTGTGTGGCTTTATATATTAGTGTGGATGGTGAAATAGATACCAATGGTGTTATTGAATGGTGTCTTGCACGTGGGAAAAAAGTCGCAGTACCAGTATTGCATCCATTCTCAAAAGGTAATCTTCTTTTTTTAAACTATGATAAGAATACTATTATGGTTAAGAATAAATATGGTATACCTGAACCAGAATTAAATGTTCAAACAGTAATTCCATTAGATAACATAGATATTCTATTTACTCCTATGGTTGCTTTTGATATTAAAGGCAATCGACTAGGAATGGGTGGCGGATATTATGATAGAACATTACAAACCTATCATGCTAATAAAACAGGACCCTATCCAATGGGGCTTGCCTTAGATATCCAAGAAGTAGACTTACTTCCTACAGAAATATGGGATGTGCCTTTACCTGAAATTATCACTCCTACAAGAGATATTATTTTTTAAATTTTTCTTTTATAAAAGTCTGAATAAATTCAGACTTTTATATTTGGTAATTTTATAAATTAGTTTTTTATTCATCTCTTTTCATTATTTATTTCAAATATTCTTACTTTCCTGCCATAAAGCAACATTCAATGTTAGAAATACCACACTTATAGCAAAATTTAACAGCCTACAAAATCAAAAAAATATCTTTGATGCAATAATAGAAAATCTAGTAAAAGATAACAGAAAATAAGCATTGCTATCTATTCATTTTGCTCCACCTTGTATTAATAACTTTAATTATTACACAAATTCATAAAAGCAAGTTTTTTGCACTTTAATTATAATGTCATTCAACAAAATTATTTGATAAACCATCTTTAAGGGGTATAATTGCCACATTTTCTACATATTTGGTAAATCATAATGAGTCAAAACACTAAAAAGCAGAATGCAGCAAAAGAAGCCCTTAAGTACGTTAAACCTAATGCTATTTTAGGTGTTGGAACAGGTTCTACAGTAAATTTTTTTATTGATGGTCTTAAAGATATTAAGGACACAATAAAGGGAGCTGTATCTAGCTCAACAGCCTCAACTGAAAGACTCAAAGCTCTTGGAATTCATGTATTTGATTTAAATGATATTGATAGTTTTGATATATATGTTGATGGTGCTGATGAGATTAATCCAAGTATGGATATGATTAAAGGTGGCGGCGCAGCATTAACTCGTGAAAAAATTGTAGCAGCAGTTGCAAAGCAGTTCATATGCATTGTTGATGACTCAAAAGCTGTTGATGTTTTAGGTAAATTCCCTCTTCCTGTTGAAGTTATTCCAATGGCTCGTGCTTATGTTGCAAGAGAATTAACTAAATTAGGTGGTACACCAGTATATCGTGAAGGTTGCATAACAGATAATGGAAATCATATCCTTGATGTTCATGGTTTACAAATTACCCAGCCAAAAGAGTTAGAAAAAATAATAAATGCTATTCCTGGAGTTGTAACCGTTGGTTTATTTGCTAAACGTGGAGCTGATGTACTAATTGTAGGTACAGAAGATGGTGTGAAGGTTTCCAAGCAATAGTTTTATAGTAAACATATACCTGTTCTATATTTACAGGTTTCAATTAATATTATTTTTAATAAACATCATACATCGCTCAAAAGCATGTATGATGTTTTTTTTATAAAAATCAATTTTGTTATGAAACTTACATTTTTTGAAATATATACGTGCACTACATCAACATACACAATATTTTATTTTAAATAAAATTGTATTTTTAGTATTTTGTTAATAGTTATTTTTAGTTTTTAAAAAATAATTTTTTGTACACAAAAATATTATATTTTATTTTTAATTGGATTATCATAATGCTTAAACAAAATATTATTCTAGCTGCAATTTGCTTCGCTAGCCCATGCCTATTTTTAAATAATGCTAATGCCGCAAGTTTCACACTTGGAGCTAATGCTTGGAACAATAATATTGATTTAGATGGTACATACCAAGGATTCCACAATGAATTCGACTCAAATCATGACTACAAACCAGTTATTTGGGCGGATATTTCACACAGCATTCCATTTGTTCCTAATTTAAAGCTTCGTTATACCTATCTTGAAAAAGACTCTAGTTCATTAATTAAAGGTGAAATAAAGATTGATGATGTTGTGTTTGAAAATGAAGATTTTGTATCCACAACAACAAAGCTTTCACATTTTGATATAGTTCCTTATTACAATGTAATTAATAATGACGTAGTTACCTTAGGTTTAGGCTTAGATATAAAAGTTGGTAATTTTAAAATTTCAGCTTGGGATGACTATGTTGAAGAAGAAATTGAATATACAGGAGCTCTTCCACTACCTTATGCAAGTATTAATGTAAATCTTCCTTTTGACTTCTCTATTAAAGCTGATGGTGCAGGTTTGAAAGTTAAAGACTACACATTCTATGATATAGAAGCTGCATTAAGTTGGAAGGCTATTAATACTGATGTTTTAGATGCATCTATCGAAGCTGGATATCGTAAAATTTACGCTGCTGCCGATGACGTTCATGATCTTGATGTAAAACTAAAATCTGATGGCTTTTTTGCTGGCATTTCTTTAAGTTATTAATAAAAATTGAAGCTCACTACGTACATTACAAAGTGAGCTTTTTTTAGTAAAAAAAATACCAAATTACTTATTTGATAATTATTATCTTTAGCTATTTAACATTAGATTTTCGGAAGCCTTTTCTGCAGCTAACCTACTAGGATGTAAAGCAGATTTCAAAATTAATGATATATCAATTAGATTAAACTGCTCTTTTTCACCAAACAAATTATATCCAGAGTTTTTTAGTTTATAAATAATAGTATCAATACAATCTTCACCAATTCCATAATCTGCAAAATTAGTAGGAATATCTAAACTTATAAAGAATCTTTCTATCTCATCAATAGTTTCGTTGGCAGTCTTTACATCAAAAACTCTTCTACCTAATTGCTCAAGCTTATCTTTTTTATTATGTATGTCATAGCGTAACAAGGAAGGCAACACTATTGCCAAAGTTCTCGCATGATCCATTCCATAAATAGCTGTTATTTGATGACCTACACTATGAGTAGTCCAATCATTAGGCACTCCAGCACCTATTAAACCATTAAGCGCCATTGTCGATGCCCACATAATATTAGCCATGGCATTATAATCGCGAGGATTATTCATCGCTACTGGACCATTATCTAAAATTACTTTTATAATACTTTCAGCAAATCTGTCCTGAATATCCGCATTAACAGGGTAAGTTAAATACTGCTCTGTCACATGAACTAATATATCTACAATTCCATTTGCAATTTGTCTAGCAGGTAACGTAAATGTTAATTTTGGGTCTAAAATTGAAAATTTTGGACGTACAAAATCACTAGAAAATTCTAATTTTTGGTGAGTAACCGCCCTACTAATAACAGCATATGCATTCATTTCTGAGCCTGTAGCTGGAAGTGTAAGTATACAACCTATAGGTAAAGCTGATTTTACATTATTGCCTTTCTCAACAATAATACTCCAAGGATCGGTGCCAGGGGGTAAAGCACTCGCTGCCGCTAAACATTTAGTTCCATCAATAACAGAACCGCCACCTATAGCTAAAATAAAATCAATTTTATGTCCTTCAATGATATTTAAAGCATCAAGTAAAATCTCATAACATGGATTAGCTTCAATTCCTCCAAATTCTGCTACAAAACGGTTACCTAAAGCTTTATGAACATAATATACAAATCCACTTTTTACAGCACTACCACCACCATAAGTGATAAGCACCCTAGCATTATTGGGTACTAAATTATCTAATTTGGAGATGCCATCGGAACCAAAAATAATTTCGGTTGGATTATAGTAGGTAAAATTAAACATTTAAAAAATCCCTTTTCTGATAGTATTTATCAGTTATTATTATTTGCGATTTGTCCGAATATAAAGAACATCGCATTGTCAGTTTTTATTATTTTAATGCTTTTATCTATAAATCATTCTTAACTAAACATTATTTAAGATTAGTCACACATAACGACTCTATAAAGTATCTAACTTTATCAAAGTCTTTATGTAATAAAAAAAATAATTATTTTGATTGTGATTTAGATTACTTTTTGGGGGATATTTTATTATTTTTTGAGGTTAATTTATCACAACTTAATGATAAATTTTGTGTTTTAAACTCTATACCATTATCAGTTTCAGTCCAAAAAATATTACTTTTACAACTAATACAACCATCTAGTGCTTCAGAAAAATACTTACCTTTGTTTTGCGGAAACTTATACAAGAAATAATCCTTTTTTGCATACGAAACAATAACAGCTGGTAATTCTGAACCATAGTAAGCCGCAGAAATTTTTGTATTATCAGAACAATTATAATTAACCTTCTGTACCGGTATAATGTTCTTTTTAATTTGTTCATTTGCAATTTCTACCGAAAAGAAATTTTCCATACACTGTAATTCATAACGTTCCTTTAAACAATTTTCGAGCCTAGTACGATATAAAGTGCAATTGTTAATACATGAATTTTTTACAGGGTCTAAACCTTTAGTAATAAGCAATTCTTCTTCAAGGTCTAATACTCTATCGTTATAACACATCACCCTTAACACAGAATAATTCTTTTGCTCAGAACAAATTTTTGAATTTGCGGCCATACGTTTTTGCTTATGCAATTTTAGAGAGTTGTAATTTGTCTCTCCCGGTTTTATATCATGAATTAAAGTTACTTCAGATGCAAAAACTTCACTTACCATAAATAAGCCAATTAAAGCACAGGCACATACTTTAAAATTTATCATTAATACAATTCCTAATTTTTATAATCAATATCCATAAACTGGAAATGGATCTACCATTCATGGAATTTAAATACTTATTCTAAAATAGAGCAAAGTATAACACCTCATTACTAGTAAAATATACAATATTAAATGTTAATAAATAAACAATTATTTGAATGTATTTAACCAAACGATTAAATACTAATTCCTTTGATACCTTTAAACCTATATTTGTATAAAAAATGGCCTTAGTTATAACACTAAAGCCATTACTTTTTCGTGTAAGCAATTTTGCGTAGATTACAAATTACTCATCTTTTTCTGCTAATTCTCGATCCTCATCAGTAACTGTAGTAAGTTTCGCTAATTTAGGCAACAACCACACCTTAATATCATCTATTAAAGAATATACGACAGGAACAAATACTAAACTTAAAACAGTAGAAACAATTAAACCGCCAATTACAGTAATAGCCATGGTTGAACGATAGCCACTACCAGCACCACCCGCAAGAACAGCAGGGGTCATACCAGCAATCATTGCAATAGTAGTCATCACAATAGGTCTAGATCTTTCACGTACAGATTGGATTATTGACTCATAACGTGACATACCTTGTCTTTTCTTATCAATAATAAAATCAACAATAAGAATAGAATTTTTCAAAACTATACCCATTAACATTAATATACCAATAATAGATGCCATATCAATCGCCTTACCAGTCAATAATAAAGCAATAAAAGCGCCTCCAAATGAAAATGGCATTGCCACAAAAATCGTAATAGGCTGTAAGAAGTCTTTGAATAATAAAATTAGCAAAAATAATACTAAAACAATACCAAAAATCAAAGCCATTACAAAGCCTTCAAACATATCTTCCATGTCTTCAGTATCTTCAGAATCTGCAAGCTTCACACCTTGTGGTAAATTCTTTAATATTGGTAATTGATCAACCTCATCTAAAGCTTCACCTAGCACAGAATTAGGTAATAAATCTGCATCTATTGATATTTTACGTTTTCTATCTAAACGTTCAATGCTAGCTGGACCATCAGCATAGTTCAGTTGAGCAACAGACTTCAATGGTACATTACCATACTTTTCAGTAGCTACTGGTAAATGCTTTAATATCTCAAGATCTTGACGCAAATTCTGAGGCATACTAACTCTTACTACTAGCTGTCTATCTGGTAAATTAAAACGAGATAGATTATCATTTGTATCACCAATAGTAGCAATTCTTAGCATATCACCTACAGCTTGCGCTGTTACACCAAGTCTTGCAGCATCCATTGCATTTAATTTAATTTCAAGCTCAGTCTTTTTTAACGGTGCATTAATTTGCACATTTGCTATGGAACTTATTTTCTTCATTTGTGTTTTAAGTTCATGTGCTGTAGCTTCTAAATACTTGTCATTTTTAGCAGTTAAAATGATAGATACATCATGACTATCGTACTCATCCAAAAATGAATACTTCATATCAGGTACAGAAGACAATTCATTTCTTAGAATTACCTCAAATTCAACCTGACTCAAATCTCTTTCACTAAAGTGCTTTAAAACTACTAATAGTTTACCTTTATATATCTCACGACCAATACCAGCAGTTACAAAAACATCCTTAACTTCAGTATGTTGCTTAATCATAGCTGCTAATTCATTCAGACGCTGATCTGTATGCTCAATGGTATAACTAGGAGGATAAGTAATATCTAGCTGTGTGTAGCCTAAATCACTCTTAGGCAAATATCCTGATGGTAAAAATACCACTAAAGACATAGTTGATATTAAAAATAATATACCAAAAACAACCGACAACTTTCTATGAGCTAAGGCTGTAGATATCAATCTTAAATATAATCCTGTTATGCCTTTAGATTTGCTCGGAACAGTATTTTCTTCTTTATTTTTAGTAATTCTTACTAATAAATAAGCAGCTAAAAGTGGAGTTACAAGACGTGCAACCAACAAAGAAGACAAAACAGCTGCTGAAACAGTAATACCGAAGGATATAAAATATTGACCTACAGCATTCTCCATAAAACTAACAGGAATAAAAACTGCAACTATGGTTAATGTAATAGCAATAACAGCGAAACTTATCTCTTTTGATGCATCTAACGCAGCTTTAAAAGGTCGTTTTCCCATTAATAGATGCTTTTCTATATTTTCAATTTCTACAATAGCATCATCTACTAATATACCAATCACTAAGGTGATTGCCACTAAGGTAACAATATTCAATGTATAATCTAACAAATACATTATTGCAAATGTTGGTAATATAGATAAAGGTAAAGCAATAGCTGCAATTAATGTGCTGCGCCAATTACGTAGAAATACAAATACAATAATGATGGTTAATAAAGCACCTTCTATTAAGGTTTGCATTGTAACTTCATATGTTTCATAGGTACTATTTACTGTACTATGAATCCTTTCTACCTTCAAACCTTCATGCTCAGCCATAATTTCAGCCAAAGCTTCATCAACGCCTGCTAAAACCTCAGTATCACTGTAGCCTTTTGTATTGTATATAGTAAAACCAACAACTTCTTTTCCATTTAATCTAGCAATATTTCTGACTTCTTCACTACCATCTTTGATGTCTGCAATGTCAGATAATCTAACCTTACGTTCATCTCCTAAGGTAATAGGCATTTGCCCTAACGCTTTGACAGATTCCTTACTTTCTACAATACGAATAGTTTGCTCATTTCCAAATAATGAAGCAATACCAGCAGGAGTATTTACGTTAGCTAATTTTATTGCTTCATTAACTTGTGATGCAGAAACATTGTACGCTTGCAACTTTTCAGGTTTTAGGTTTACTCTTATCTCTCGATTAGCCCCACCTATTCTTTCAATCTTTTCAGCTCCAGGAACAGATAATAAAGTACCACGAATTTCATCATCAATTAACCATGAAAGCTCATTACTTGTCATATTAGGATCTTCTACTACAAAATATCCTAATGGAACAAAATCATAATCTACATGTGAAAATATAGGCTCTTCAATATCCTGTGGTAATTGGTCTTGAATACCTATTACCGCATTTCTGACATCTGAAAAAGCTCTATCAGGATCTACATGATATTGAAATTCAACTATAGTTACTGAGGATCCATCAGTAATTGTTGAGTAAATATGCCTAACACCAGAAAGTCCAGATGCGGCATCCTCAACCCAACGTGTAATAGATCTTTCTATTTCATCAGGTGAAGCACCAGATTGAGTAATATCGACCTCTACTACAGGTAAACTAGTTTTAGGATAAGCATTTATTGGCAAAAAAATGAAAGCAATTGCACCAAAAAAAGTTAATGCCAAAAATAATACCAAAATTGGTATTGGACGTTTTATTGCCCAAGAAGATATATTAAAATTCATAGCAATTACTTACCCATATCAATATTATTAACTAAAACAGGTTTTATTTTATCACCCGAATTTATGAATGCGTTGGCTTGATAAATAACTGTATCAGTTGGTTTAAGACCTGACCTTACTTCAACCATATGATTGTCAATAGTGCCAACAACTATTTCAACTTGATTTACAAGGCCCTTATCATCAACAGTCATTGCATAACTTTTACCATTAGTTTTAAATAATACTGATGAGAAAGGAATTGCTGTCTTTACATTTTCTACATCTAAGTGAATATTGGTATCAGCAAAAGCCCCTATAGTAGCAACAAATCTTTCATCATTAAAAGCTACACGAACTTTTCCTGTTCTAGTAGAATTATTCAACTGAGGAGTAATTAATCTTATAACACCTGGTATCACTGTATTTTTATCAATTATAACTTCAGCTTTCATACCAATCTTTAGCGAAGCTAATTCCTCGGCATTTGGCTTTGCTTCAATTTCAGCTACTGAATTTTTTGTTAAAGTAAATAAAGCTTCGGCATTTGTTAAGTTTCCAGATAAAGCAAATCTCTCTGTAATAAGTCCATCACTTGGAGCCTTTATCTCTGCTTTCGCACGTTCTCTTTCACTATTAGTAATTTCAGCTTCCACTTTTTTGATTTCAGCTTTAGCTGAAGCTACATTAGCAATATAAGTTGCAACAAGAGCGTCTTGTTTATCGAAATCCTGTTGGTTAATTGCCTTTGTTTTTATCAAAAAACTATATCTATCTAATGTTTTCTGAGATTCTGCTAAATTTGCTTTTTGAGCCTGTAAATTAGCTTTAGCAATAGAAAGAGCTTCCTTACTCTGTTGTAATTGTGATTGTACATTTGTATGTTCAAGTATTGCTAAAATTTGACCTTTCTTAACAACATCACCAACATCAACTAATGTAGTTAATATTTCTTCATCAGTAAGAGAGGTTTTAATAAATACATTGTCTTTTGCAACAATTGAACCTGGAATGGTTATAACTCTATTAAATGTAAATGGCACAACTCTAACTACATTTATTGGGGTTACGTTATTAGTATCTAATTCATCTGTCAAAGGCTCTGCTTCATCACATCCAATAAGAAATAGAGGGGAAAAAAGCATTAAAAATAGAGATAATTTTTTCATAGTAATACGCTCTAGGTTATTAATTAACAACACATGAATATCATTTATTGTAATAACATGACACAACCTAGTCATTCTAACCGTTTGCTAATCAAAATATTATGACTTTACCTACATTTTTATATAATTATTCATAATGATTATACAAATGGAATGAACATAAAAAAAAAAGAAAATCATTAAAATAGTTCACTAGTGATTTACCAATTTATAGATGTAAATCAATTTTTTTATAAAATTTTAAGCTTAAATTAAGCTAATAATATTAGTAGCAGTAAAAATACATATTTGCAAATAATGCACAATAATCAAAAACTGTGTTTTTGTTGCCTTTCATACCGTAAAAGAGGTATATATGATAAACTTTAATAAAAAAATTCTATTCACAGTTCTAGCTACAATATTTGCTAGCCCTTTAACTTACGCCGAAGACTACACAATAAATCCAGACACACAAGATCACTCTGGAGCAAATAATTTCACTGTTAGTGCTGATGCTAGAAGTTACTCTGAAGCTGATATGAAAGGTTTCTCCGGTACAGATACCTCAGTAACAAGGTTTTCTTCAAAAGTTCAAGCAGAAAATGACTTTTTAACCATCGGTTATGAATATTCTAAGTATAGATTTGAGAATTTCTTCTTAGATAAAGACATTAAATTTAATAAATTCTTTGTAGATATCTGCTATGGCGATGAATTTGCTAATAATTGGGGATATTTAGTAGGTATTGAATATGCTGCCGCATATGAAACAGATTTTAATGGTAGTGATAACTATCAATTCACACCATATGCTATAGCAACATACCAAATTGATAGTGATTGGAAATTTGCCTTTGGAGCTGCTCCAACAATTACCAAACCAGATAGTTTTGTAGATCCTATAGTTAATTTCTATTATCGAGATGCTAAAGACCTAGGTCTATCATTTGAAGTTGGTTATCCAGATGACACTATTACTTACAGATTTAATGATAAATTTGCATTAAGGGGTAAAGTTGATGGATTTGATGAATTCTTTATGCTAGATTCAAGTTCTTCAATTAACGGTTACTTACGTTTTATGAAAGACCACTCCTATCAATATGATATTGCAGCTATTTGGAACCCAATACATGCTATAGCTATAACTGGTGGTGTAGGATACTCAATAGATCATACAATAACACTCTATAACAATGATGGAAATGAAATACGAGATTATGATCTTGAAAGCCAACCATTATTGTTTGCAAGCATAGCTTATAGCTTCTAATACATAAAATCACATCAAACTGATCAATAGAAATCATTTATTGGTCAGTTTTTTTATACTTTATATCCAAACGCAAAATCATCACCACTAATGATAAGTATTGAGCAATAAAATAATCCACATTGCTAGCTTCATAACTAAATAGACCTCAATTTATTAGAAGTTATTTACTTTAATTATAAAAATACATCTTCTTCAACATGAAATAACACAAAAACAAATATTTGTTTTTAACTAGCGATCAATAACCATAGAAAATGCTAACAAACAAGTAATGAAGATATTTGCTAAATAAAATTTTTGAATTTGTTCTTTCACAACGGAACACTCTGACATTTTTATAAAAAAATACCATTCCGCACAAAACATAGTTTTTGTATATAAAAAAATGTTGTTTTTTTGTACAAAATAATTTTTTTATAATTTTTATTATAGATTTGCAAAACGATGATTAATAACCACAAAAAACAACAATTAATAACACTAAATAGGCCTTAAAAAAAATCATAAAATATTTTTTAAAAAATTTTAAAATTTATATGTTTTATATATTGACAAAAATATAACTAGCTACAATCAAGACTTCTATGTTTATACAATGTTTGCTTTTATTATAAAATTTTAAGATTTGCTATTTTTTATATGTGTTTTTAATATTTATTATTCTACTATATCTAGTGGTATAAAACTGTAATTGTTCAAAAATAACACAATATATAGTTAATTACATTAATATTTTTCTTTTGATTTTTAAAAATAGTGCAAACCTTTATTCTTATTAAATCCAAGGCATTTGCATTGATCCAAATCAAATTTAGTAAGATAAATTAATTATAATTTTGAAGTGTTTACTATATCAAAAAATGTAGATAGAATTACACCGTTTTATAAAACTACATAGCTTATGTTGGTATAATTCAAATAATGAGTACTAAATATAGTATAAAAGTTAACTCATGGACTTAATGAAAAGGTTAGTTGTCAATTAGAAATTGACATATTATAAATATAAATAACAATGAGTATTACATATATAAATTATAAATATAACTAACCATATATTATATAAAAACATATTATTAAGACGAGGCACATTAAAATAGTACTTTTTGTACTTACCTTGTCTATTGGGAGTAAAAAGAGTGGAACACATCGTAGTTCTAAAACGTGATGGCAACAGAGTTGATTATGATGGCATCCGAATTGTTAATGCTGTTTCTAAAGCTGCTGAAGCTTGCGGAATTCGCGACTTAAACTTCTGTGCTAACGTTGAAGACGAAGTATACAAGAAGATAAAGGATAAATCAGAAATAGAAATTTCTGATATTCAGACTCTCGTTGAAAACATCCTCATGGCTAGTAAGTACAAACAAATTGCTCGTGCTTATATCGAATATAGACATGACCGTGATCGTATGCGTGAAAAACACAGTCAACTAATTCAGGACGTTGAAAGCCTTATTGAACAAAATAATCCTGAACTGTTAAATGAAAACGCAAACAAAGATAGTAGAGTTATTCCAACACAGCGCGATCTTTTAGCTGGTATCGTGGCAAAGCACTATGCAAAACAGCATATGCTACCTCATGATATTGTATCTGCTCACGAAAGAGGCGAAATACACTTCCATGATTTAGATTACTCTCCTCTATTCCCTATGTTTAACTGCATGCTTATAGATATTGGCGGAATGCTTACCCACGGTTTTAAAATGGGCAATGCAGAAATTGAAACTCCCCGCTCTATCTGTACAGCAACAGCTGTAACAGCACAAATTATTGCACAAGTAGCTAGCCATATTTACGGCGGTACAACAATTAACCGTATCGACGAAGTTTTAGCACCATACGTTACTCAAAGCTATAAAAAACACCTTGATGTAGCAAAAGAATGGAACATAGCTGATCAAGAATGCTATGCTCGTGCAAGAACTGAAAAGGAATGTTACGATGCATTCCAATCATTAGAATATGAAGTAAATACTTTGCATACAGCAAATGGTCAAACTCCATTTGTTACCCTAGGTTTTGGCCTCGGTACATCATGGGAATCAAGACTTATTCAACAATCTATTTTAAAAAATAGAATTGTAGGTCTTGGTAAAAATCATAAAACAGCAGTATTCCCTAAATTAGTATTTACCATTCGTCGTGGATTAAACCTAAACAAGGCTGATCCTAATTATGATATTAAGCAATTAGCTTTGGAATGTACCTCTAAGCGTATGTATCCAGATATCGTTAATTATGACCAAGTTGTTAAAGTTACAGGTTCATTTAAGGCGCCTATGGGTTGCCGCAGTTTCTTAGCTCCATATGAAAAGGATGGCGTTCAAGAACATGATGGCAGAAATAACTTAGGTGTAGTTAGTATCAATTTACCAAGAATTGGTATTGAAGCACACAACGATGAAAAGAAATTCTTTGAAATTTTGGATCAGCGTCTTGACCTATGTTTCCGTGCACTTATGGAACGTATTAAGCGTTTAGACAATGTAAAGGCGAAGGTTGCACCTATTCTTTACATGGAAGGCGCATGTGGCGTTAGATTAAAGGCTGACGATAATGTTGCAGAAATATTTAAGAATGGTCGTGCTTCCGTTTCTCTTGGTTATATAGGTATTCACGAAACAATTAAAGCATTATATGGTAATTCAAAGCATATATTTGATACTGAAGAACTTCGTGCAAAAGGCGTTAAAATTGTTAAAGCTCTTCATGACGCAACTGAGCGTTGGAAAGCAGAAACAGGATATGGCTTTAGCTTGTATTCAACACCATCTGAAAACTTATGTAATCGTTTCTGTAAGCTTGATGCTAAAGAATTTGGTATCATTCCTGGTGTTAATGATAAGGGTTATTATACAAACAGCTTCCATCTCGATGTTGAAAAGAAAGTTGATCCTTATGCTAAACTAGACTTTGAACAACCATATCCAAGTCTTGCTTCTGGTGGTTTTATTTGCTACGGAGAATTCCCAAGCTTGCAAATGAATCCTGAAGCTATTGAAGACGTTTGGAACTATAGTTATGACAAGGTTCCTTACTATGGAACAAATACACCGATTGATGAATGCTACGAATGTGGCTATAAAGGTGAATTCTCTTGTACAAGTAAAGGCTTTGTATGTCCAAACTGTGGAAATTCAAATCCTAACAAAGCTTCTGTAATTCGTCGTGTATGCGGATATCTAGGTGCTCCTGATACTCGTCCGTTTAACACAGGAAAGCAAGAAGAAGTACGTCGTAGAGTAAAGCATTGCTAGTTTTAGCTTAACTAACATAAAAACAAAAAGGAGATTTTATATCTCCTTTTTTATTATCTATACGTTAAATTAAGCATCATAAACAGCAAACTTTTCCAAAGACTTTTGCTCTGTTGATTACCTCTTAAATAAAGATAATTTGCACATTAAAAAAAAGGTCACCCTACTTCTTTTTGGGTGACCTTTTGGTTACTAACTATTCCTAAATATTATAAGTATAATAGCTACATGTTACTTGTATCTTGTAGATGCATTAAATTCCAAAAAGCGATGTCTCATTCCTGTAGAATCGTATAGTTCAATTAAAAACTTACGCTCGGTCTCAAATTCTATTAAATTTTGGACATCTTTATACCACACCTTGTTATTTGCATCCCAACGATAACGACGACTTTTTAAAACATCTTTTACATCAAAAGGAGCACCAGAGGCAAAAATCTTATAACTAGAATTATCTGCACTTGTCAACAAAGAAGACAATGAAGATGGGATAGTATTAAGCAACCATAACAAAGCCAAGCAATCAACTATTGCTCTATGTGCTGAATAAAAATAACCACTGCAATAGCTAATGTACTCAAGTTTACTAGAAGAATAACCTAACGCTGCCCAAGGAATTTCTTTTATAGAACAAGCCCAAGGTAAATTACTCAATTGAGGGAATCTCTTTTCAAAAAAAGGTCTATCGAAGCATGCATTATGTGCCACAATCAATGGATTATCAGACACAAGATCATAAACTAATTGCTCTGTAAATAATTTATCTTTTACATCTTCATCTGTTATACCTGTAATTCTTACAACATCTGCAGGGATCTTCATTTTTGGATCTTCAAGCTCATCATAAATACTGATAATGCTTGTGACGATTCCCATACTTGGAGAATACTTTACTTTAACCATTCCTAGTTCAATAACCTTATCAATATTGTTATCTAAACCAGTGGTTTCTGTATCTAACAGAATCATTGTTCTCTCGTCACCTACTTGCTGAGCAAGCTGAATAGGAAGAGAACTATCTGTACCATATAATGTGTATGGAATTCTTTCTAAAACCTGAAAATTTTCTGGATGTGCTTGTATTTTTGGAAGCAACTCTAGTGGAAAACAATCATTATTACAACTCATATCTAAAACCTTATACCTAATCCACTCTATAAAAACTAAATAAGTCATCATGAACTTAAACGTTCATAAAAACCTTTCAAAGTCATATTACTACCTTTATATGATATATTCAACTATTATTTATACGAATAATAAATAATTTAATATTCGTATTTATATTTATTAGTGGCATCTAATTTTAAAACTTTAATTTTTTGCTTTTTTACATCATATAGACTTGCTAAAAAATCTGTTTCAACTTCTAATTTATTATTAGTATACAAATTTTTGTACCATACTCGCTTATTAGAATCCCAACGATATGAATTTTCCTTCAACACATCCTTTAGCTCATACGGTGCAGCGCAGGCATAAATGATTCCACCTTCACTTTTTGCATTATCTAATAACTTAGTAAGAGCAACCGGCATTGAATTCAACAACCACAATAATGCTAAACATTCATCCTTTGCATGATTTGATTCATAAAAATATCCACGAACCATAGCAATAGCCTTAATATGCAAACTAATAATATTATGATCTATAGCTCGCCATCTAATTTCACGTAAAGAACAAGCCCAAGGTAAATTGGCAAATAAAGGGAAGCGTCTATCAAAAAATGGTCTGTCTTGTGCAGCATTGTGACAAACTATAAGAGGTCTATCAGCTAGAATTTGAGCTATGTGATCCTCAGAGAATCGACGACCTTCTAAGGCTACTTGAGTTAAGCCTGTTAAATATGTTGTTTCTTCTCTAATAGGAATACGAGGATCCTCTAGTTCATCAAAAATATCAGTTATACTAGTTACTCTTGCAAAACTAGGGGAATATTTTACCTTAACAATTGCCATTTCAATAATGTAATCATCTGGATAATGAGCTCCAGTTGTCCATATATCTATTATAGCTAGAGACTTTTCATCTCCAATTGGCTCTGCAAGCTGAATAGGAAAACTAGAGGCTGTAGTTATCTTGGTATAAGGAATTCTCCTCAGAATCATATAATCCGTAGGATTTTTTTTCATAGCCTCGTAGGCGTTAGGTAAAATCTCCGCATCTAATATATGCTTCATTAACTACATTAAACTCCTCTACCAATCTGCCCCATATTTAGAAAGCATTCCCTCAGCATCTGTTTTCGCCTTTGTGATTTCTTCACTAGTCAAATAATGCGAATATCTGCGTTCTAAATCTTGAATTTCATCCATAACTTGAGTGTTTTCATCATGGTGAAGTTCATGACCAATTTTAACAACTAATAGCCACTTTAATGCATTTATATAATCAGGTTGTGCACCCTTTCCACCTGTAGCTAATGATTTAGCTAGTAATAATTGAGCTTCAGAATTACCCTGGGTAGCTGCTAATTCATACCATTTTTGCGCTTCTTTTGCATTCTCAAAATCAACACCTTGAATACTATATAATGCTCCTAATTCAAGATATGCAGGTTCATAGCATTGCTCAGCACTCTTACGGAACCAAAACTCTGAAAGCTTGTCATTCTTTATATCAGTATCTGTTGACATGTGATATATACGACCTAACTCAAGCATTGCTGGTGCATCACCTGCTTGAGCCGCTGATGAAAACCATCTTACAGCTTCAGAATAATTATGAGTGTTATTCACTAAAGTATCTTCATATTGTTCATTTACTTGTGGAGTTTCTCCATTAAGCGCTCGGAAACCTAGGTCCTTCATAAGAGAAATATTCCCTTGTTCAGCCTTTCTTTCTCTAATACCCATAGCTTCGCTTCTTAAGCTTTCGATAGTCAAATCTTTAGGAAGTTTTATTGTGCCTGAAGATGCTAAATCTACTAATATATCCATTGCAATAGGACTGTTGTTCTCTGCTGCTTTTACTAAATAGTTTACACTTAGATCTACATTCTGTGGAACACCTAAGCCGGTTTGATACATATTACTTAATGCAATCATCGCATCAACCTTACCAGCCTCAGCTTGTTTTTCATATATTGCACGAAGCTTTGCATAAATAGCGTCCGCCTTTGCACTATCCTGTTTTATTGTTTCGCCACCTAAGCTATATATAAAACCAAGTGTTTCTAGTGCAGGCACATAATCCCCTGCCGCACTCTTTTCATACCAATCAATAGCCTTCTGCTCATCTATAGAATGACGAATTCCATCAGAAAAATATCTACCAAGCATATATTGAGCTTTAGGATCTCCATTATTAGCACGCACTAAATAAACATTAATCCATTCATCAAAATAATTTTGAGCAACTTGAGGATTTGGCTTCACACCTAAGCCTTTTTGGAACATCGTTCCTAAAGCTTCAAGTGCCTCAGGATTTCTGCCAGCTTTTAAAAACCAATCATAAGCCTTTTTATAGTTATGACCTAAGCAAGTTCTATTAATAAAGCCTGACGCATAATAAAGCATACCCAACTTTGTCATTGCCTCTGCGTCACCCTGTTCTGCTGCTGCCTGAAGGTAATTAATAGCTTTTTTTTGGTTCTTTGCAGTTCCTAGCCCTTCGAGATACATTTCAGAAGCTTTTAATAAAGCATCCCTCTGTCCTAAATCAACAAGAGCTTCATAATTTTTTAAAGCTTCTTTATAGCCACCAGCCTCATATGCAACATTAGCTCTATTTCTGTAATTTGATACTTTGTGGTACTTATAGCCATAATATACAGCTACACTACCTACAACAATAATTATGAAAAAAATGATAAGTTGTTTTCGTCCATTAGTTGTCGTGAAAAGAGAAGATCTTTCCGAACTTAATCTAGAACTCCAATCTTCAAACCAATCGCGAAAGCTAAACCACAAATCATTCCACCACTTCATCGCAACACCTTTATTTTAATTCTTTATTTGCGTTTATATTTTAACAAATACTTAATACTAAAAAATAATAAAAACACATAAATTTCAGATAATTATTCTTCATTATAATTTAGCAATATTGCTATTAATATAATAAGTTTTATTCAAATGTTATAATAACATTAATTATAACAATATACTCAAAAAAACGATAATAGTTATATCCATCTTAAGAGTTAAAAAACGTTTTAAATAAAAGACTTTTAAGTATTTTTAAATTAAAATTATAATTTATATTATTTTAACAAAATACCATATTCCTTCTTAAGGTAATACTCAATAACGTAAAAATATAATCGTAATAACTATTATTCATCAAATATAATTTATATAAAATGTATTTTCTAAACATCTCATAAAATTATTAGTACAATTACAACTCAATTAACAATAATTTAACGCACTAATTATCATCACAACCCGATCTAACATCTATTAATATTTAACTACTAATAGTTGAATTTACCATTAAAAAAGGTTGCTATCCTGCATAACACAAAATAACAACCTTTTAGCAATAAATAATTATTTTAAATGGTTCTCATTACTGCTCATCATAAAATACTACTGCACCAGAGTATTTATCTTTAATGAATTGCTTAGTGCTTTCTGAACGAAGCTCTTCAACTAGACTTTTAACTAAAGAATTGTTTTCATTTCCTTGTTTTACAGCAATAATGTTTACGTATGTTTTTGCGGCTTCAGAATTACTCTTTTCATATGCAATAGCATCACGATTTACATTAAAACCTGCATTTAAAGCATAGTTACCATTTAACACAACCATATCAAATTCATTTTTAACACGAGCAATTTGTGCTGCATCTAATTCTACTAGTTTTATATTCTTTTTATTTTCAACAATATCTAATATTGTAGCTGTTAAACCTGCACCATCTTTAAGTTTAATTAAGCCATTATCTTGAAGTAACAATAATGCACGAGCTTCATTTGTTGTATCATTAGGAATTGCAATACTACTACTTGGATTTAAATCATCAAAACTTTTTGAGATTCCTGGATATATACCAAAAGGTTCATAATGAATTTTTCCAGCAACTACTAAATGAGTACCCTTCTCTTTATTGAAAGATTTTAAATAAGGTTCATGCTGCGTATAGTTAGCAATAATATCCGAACCTTGATCTACAACGATATTTGGTTGCACATAATCATCAAAAGTTACTATCTTAAGTTCTATACCTTTTTTAAGCAGATTATCTTTGACATTATTAAGTATCTCAGCATGTGGTGTTGGAGAAGCAGCGACTGTAATAACTTTAATATTTGTTGATTTATTTGAATTATTATTAACCTCATCCCCCCCGCAAGCTGTAAGAATGAAAGCAAATATACTCATCAAACTAACAATTAATTTCTTCATAACATTATTTCCTTTTTTTTATAAATATTAATATATGTTTATTACTATTTTAAAATAATAACAATTACTAATACTTTGATTTTACGCCATAAAATCACACTTTTAAAGTGTTGATTTTTTAATTTTTGTTTTATCTATATGCTTAGTATACATTTATAAACTAATAAAGATAACATCTAATTAAAGCATTTATTTACATCTAAACTTTGGCAGATTATACAAATACAGTACTATTTATTAGTATTTTTAAAATACTAATTTTTAATTATTGTTTTGCTACTTAAACCACATAGCGCATGATTAACTATTACATATAGTTCAAAATTAGATCTCATTTTGCTAGAATAACAAAATACAACCAAGCATGTAAGCTAAACTTATTAGTATAAAGAAGGCTTTTATGATTAAGTGCAATACCGAAAAACCACTAAAACTTCCCCCAATAGGTGCTGTAATAGCTTTTATAATCATTAGTAATATTTTGTTTTTTGGTGAAAAAGTCAATATAAAAATGCATAAAAACGCCAAAGTCAAAATGCATTAAAAT
>CAZTNG010000030.1:0-22958 GCA_964615195.1 uncultured Enterobacterales bacterium | reverse complement strand
GTTTTAACAACAACTGGACAACAATTAAATATGGATCAAAATCAAGCTGCCACTGCATTAATTGAAAATGTAGGTAAGGGAATATCAGAATTAATTAAGTATTAACCTTGTTTAAATCAGTAGTTTTAAAACTACTGATTTTTATTGAATCTACACGCCTCGTAAATTAGGATCCCAAATGTATTTATGCATTTGAAGTTGTACTCTCATTTTTGAGGTATCCATATTTGGAGCCCATTCAGTAAGTTTTTCTACAATTTCAGCAGGCTTAATTTTACCAAAAACAGCAGATAGATAAATATAACACTGAGGTTTAAAATTTTGGACAAGTTGTTTAATTTTTATAAAATCTTGTTTATCTCCAATTACAAATTTTAAAACATCTTGTTGTCTCAGTTGTTCTATATTTGCTAACTTCATTTTACTTTCTTCAAGACTAGAAGCTAACTTGTAATCACAGCAAAAAATAAGTTTATTAGAAAATGGTGCGTTAATTAGATTATCTAGTGCTATAGATCCATTAGTTTCTATATTAACAAGATATCCATTTTTTATTAACTCTTCTAATAGTATACCAATATTTTCTCTAAATAATGGTTCACCACCTGTTAGCGTAATATTTTTAATGCCTTTATATTGTGCTATTTCATCTAAAATAGCACTTACAGTCATTTCGTTACCAATTTTGGGTAACTGTGCATATTGTGTATCACAATAAGAGCAACGGAGATTACAACCACTTAAGCGAATAAATATAGCGAGTTCTCCAGAAAGAGTACCTTCACCATTAATGGATGCAAAAATTTCATTTACAACAAATTTAGTCATCGATTTCATAGATAGCACTATTGTTAGGACTTTCCTCTACAACTACACGGTAACAAAAAGGAGCTAATTGTTGGCATACCCAATAAGCTATGTTTTCAGCTGTAGGGTTCATTGGTATCACATCATTTATAATTTTATGATCTAAAACTTTCTCAACCTTTTGCTTAATAAGGCTAAAATCCATAATCATTCCATTATTGTCTAATGTTTTGCTACGTAAATACACGTCTATTATCCAATTATGGCCATGTAGCTGAGTGCATTTACTATCATAATCAAGTTTTAAACTATGTGCAGCACTTACTACCAATCGTTTTTTTATTTTAAACATTACTTAGTTTTTCTCGTATTCTAGTGGATCTTTCACGCCATTGGCGATGAATGCATTCTGTCTGTCTATGCATGTGCCACAAGTTCCACATGGCTTGTCGTTGCCTTCGTAGCAACTCCATGTCATTTCGTAGGGCACTTTGAGTTCAAGTCCTGCTTTTACAATGGCAGCTTTATTTTTATTTATAAAAGGTGCTTTAAGAGAAACTTCTTTACCGGTACCTTCATAAATAGCAGCGCTCATTGCATCAACAAACTCAATGCTACAATCTGGATAAGCATGTCCTGCTGCATCATCCTTATGTGCTCCGTACCATATTTCTGTAGCGCCGATACTTTGCGCAAGAGAAGTAGCAGCTGATAGCATAAGACCATTTCTAAAGGGAACGTAAGTTGATACTGTACCTTCTCCTCCCATTTCATTAAGTTGTTGGGCATAGCTTTCATGAATAATTTGTTCAGATGAATGGGTTAATAATGAACAATTGCTGAAGCTAAATACTGAACTTAAATCTAGTAATTTATAATCTACGCCATAGTATTTGGCTATTAGTGCTGCACATTTTAATTCTTTAGCATGTTTTTGACCGTAATGAATATTTAAAGCTGTAACATTACTAGCTCCGTATTCTTTTACAGCCATTGCTAAACAGGTTGTACTATCTACTCCACCACTTAATAAAACTGCAACTTTCATAATAAATCCTCTCATTGGGCTATTTTAGCATAATTCAAAAAATTTGCTAATTATCTAGCTTATATCACATTAAATTTAGATACTTATGTTACTGACAATAAGTTTTTTTATATTGAATTTTTCATGATAATAAAATTATTTGTAATGTTTGTGATGAGTGTATGGTAATAAAGGCCTGCTAAATAAATTTTTGCAGACCTTTTATGAATAAATCTAATTGCATTTTATTGAAAACAATTAGTTTAATTCATCAGATTGTAAATCGTCATTTTCAATTTCCTGTTGATTATCAATTATCTCGGTATTTCTACTAAAATTTAATTCTATTGAGTCATCAAGTGGAAGTGAAAGATTTTGAGCATAATTTTCAATTAAAAGTTTTGTATTATTATTAATAATACGTGTGAGATATGTGGTTAATCTATTTGAGAAGCTATTACTAGAATTATGATTATTGCTATCTAGAAGATCACTTTCTAAATTTTGTGCTTCTGTACTGAGTATATGTTCAAACCATATTGAATTAGGGTCATCAATGTCTGAAATCAATTCTTTTTCAAGATCTACTTGTAAAATGTTTATTTCATTAGGTTTATTAATATCGACATGCATGGTTGGGCTTAAATCTAGTATAGATATAAAATTGTTACTTTCAGCTAATTTTGCTGTATAAATACCATCCTTTTTCTTTTTGAGCAGGTTATTTTTAAGAGTTATATCTATAAGATTTACTAAGTTTTCATAAACAGCGTAAGTATCTATTCGTAAATCTTTACGAATACTTTCAAGCTGAATATGAAGGTTTTTCAAATTTAACATACTTACAACAGCTTGTTTGAGTTGTTTATCATGAGGCTTAAAAGGAGCTTGTTTACTGCGATTTACAAACCATGTTGCAAACTTACTAGACATTTCTAAACTGTCATTAAATGATGCTTTTGTGTCGTTAACAGAGCAATTTAATAGAGCTTTAAGTTGTGCAATTGCTTGTTGTTTTGCATCTGTTATCGCTTTAATTGTACCAAGCTTATAGTATTCATCGCTAATAATTTCTGCATCAGCAGTTACCTCTTTTGGTTGTTCTAACATTAAAATTTTATCTTGGTATTTTATGTAATAAGGATACCCAAAATGGTAAATACTTCCAAAGAACGCAATTAAAAACAATGGCAGAGCAGCAGTTTTCCAATGTCTTAATATAAAATTACCCTTAGTTGGAACCCAATCTTGGTGTTCAAGTGTTTGTTTTATACGATAGCGTGAAAGAGTTAGCAGTGAGAGGCTTAATGAAATATGAATGGAAAATATGGAAAAAGGTAAAGCTATAAGTATTGCTTTTGCGAGCATATACCATGAAGTATTAGCTGTTAGACCTAATACATAATTGTTTAATCCAACTGTAATATCCAAAGATTGCATGAATATTAAAAAGTAGGAGTTAGTATTGGATATATCGGTAGTAACTGCACTTGCTATTACCTTGAAGGCTTCTTCTTGATTATAGGCTGGTTCAATAACAAGTAATCCTAATATAAATGAAACAATTGACGTTAATATGATGCTCATCCAACGACGATAAAAGGGATAAACTGAAGGTATTTTATCAGCTTTGAAAAATTTACTGAAAAAAGGTGTGTTAAGGACAAATTCAAAAGCTATATAAAACACAAATGAACTGCAAATAATTAGTAAACCAGCCTTGTTTTGCGTTATCAAAGTATTAAAAGCAATTAAACTTGTGAGTAAAATAATAAAAGGTGCTGCTAATGTTTTACGTGTTGCAAATATTAGTCTTTCCCAAAAACCTTTAGGTTTAAAATTAATCTTTAATTCTTCATTTATGATAACTTTTTTGTAGCGATAGTAAAATAATCTAGGTATGCCCAAAAAAACAAAAATTGTAATAATTGAAATTATTGCTTTGCTTTGTAAGCTATCAACAGCTTGAGTTAATAAATAACATCCAATTGCTATAATAAGTACTGACATAAAACGAATAGAAAGTCGTCCTAAGGATTCCTGATAAAGAGATGAGTTAATGCTATTTTGCTCCATAATATTCTCTTATAAATAAAACTGTGATAATTATGTGTGTGTATTTTACACTTAATTATGTATATAACACAAAACAATAGATTAAATACATTATAAGTTAAAAGGTTTAATGGATCTCTTTATCAATGCATATTACCTTTCCTGTTAATATTTAGTTTCAAGATAAAGGTTTTTAGTGTGGTTGTGATATAATTATCATTTATATTTTATTGAATTACTGTGCCGTTTTTTATTTGCTGAGTATTTATACATTAAGAGTTGTTTAAACATGTACGTATAATTGATTTTGGAAATAAAAAGCATTGCTAATGGAACAAATTAAATCACCTGTTTAGAGGAATGTATGTCATCCACAATAGAAAGTGTTTTTGCTAATAATGGTAAACTTAGTGTTCAGCCTGGTTATATGATGCGTTTGGGTCAAGTAGCAATGGCTAAAGACGTTGAAAATGCAATGGCAACTAAACGCAATCTTATTGTTGAAGCTGGTACAGGAACAGGTAAAACTTACGCATATTTAGTACCAATAATGCTTTCAAAAAGAAAGGCAATTATTTCTACAGATTCTTTAGCTTTACAGGATCAACTTTTTAATAAAGATATAAAAAAACTTGAGGAAATTTTACAAACATCTGTTGATGTTCAAATACTAAAAGGTTTTGCTAATTACATATGTATGAAAAACCTTTTTTATGTTATCAATAAAAGTTCTTCAGAACTCAATTCAGAGTCAAATGGAATTCCTACTGATTTGTTTGGTGATGATGATACGCAAAATGTTGAGAAGGCTGCAAAAAATCATCGTAATATTTTTGATCTAGATAAAAATCAGAAGTTTGCAATCACTGAATTTTTACAGAAAACAAAATTAGGTGAAATTGCTGAATTTAAAAAAATATTTGAGTTAAACGCTGCTGAATGGGATGATGCTTTAATTCAAAAAGTTACTACATCAATGGAAAGATGTGCGGGTAGAAATTGCCCAAATTGTAAAGAATGCTTTTTTATGAAAGCTAGAGAAAAAGCGAAAAATGCTGATATTTTAATTGTAAATCATGCTTTATTTTGTTGTGGTGCAAAATCTCCAACGGCATTATTTCCAAATGTGGATGCTTGTATTATTGATGAAGCCCATAAGCTTCCAGATCGTGTAAGATCTAGCTTTTCTACTCAATTTAGTAAAAAGGGATTTGAAGAATTATTAGTTCAAGTTTTTGATACTTTAACAAAAGATGTTTATGAAGTAAAAACATCTAAAGATGAAAAAAACTCTTCTGAAGCTGGATTATCCGCTAAAAGATTTAATGGTAGACTTGTCTTTAAATCTGATGCAATTAAAGGAAGGTTTGATCAAGCAAAGGCGGTATGTGAATCTTTTAGATATCCGTTAGACCGCGTTATGAGTGGTATTAACAATATAAATACTGATGACTTCTTCCATATAAAAGAGACTGTTAATGCTAAGGACGTAACAACTCGTGTTAGAGATGGTGCTTCTGAAAGTGATTTTATAGAAAATCTAAATAAAAACCAATTAATGACTTCTATTTATGGTTTAATAGACCCTTTGATACATCTTTGTAATTTTTTACAAGATGAAGTTAATTTTACTGAAAATGCTGAGAAAAAAGCTATTGTAACAAGACTTTTAGAAAACATTCGCGAGGTTGGGGCTTTTATTAAACGTTATGTGCCAGAGCTTTGGAAGAAAAACTTTACCGAAGATAATTATTATCGTTGGTATGAGTTTTCACAGGAAAATTTTACTTTTACATTGACTCCTATAAGTCCTGCAGATGAATTTAATAGATTAGTACTAAATAGCGAAAGATTTGCACAAACAGCTTTTGTTTTTACTAGTGCAACTTTAGCTACATCTAATGCTGGTTCTGTAAATGAAGTAGAACGTATTGAACGAGACAATTATGCGGCTTTCCAAGATTACTCTGCAATGTTGGGCCTTCATAAAGCTGACACCGATGTATTACTAGTTGATAGTCCATTTGATTATCAAGGTCGTTCGTTGTTATGCGTACCAGATGCATTACCGGATAAAGTTAATCCGGACAAAATGATTGATTTTTTAGCTACAACAATTAATAAAACTCCAGGTGGAATTTTTATTTTAAGCACTTCTAATTCTGGGGTTAATAATATCGCTGATGCTGTAAAAAATTGTTTGAAGCTTAATAAAAGATTGTTATTAGTTCAGCGTAAAAATGTTGATCGTAATGCGTTGATTGAAAAATTTAAAAAAGACGGTAAGGCAATACTAGTTGGAACTAAATCATTTTGGGAAGGTGTTGATGTTCAAGGTAAAGCACTATCAATGGTTATTATTGACAAATTGCCTTTTCCTCAAAAATCAATACAGTTAAAAGCTGAAGAAAATTATTATTTGAAGGTAACACACTCTGAAAGTAAACCGTTTAAGGCTTTTATGGGAGTAGATTTACCTAAGGCAATTATCGATTTAAAACAAGGTGTGGGTCGTTTGCTTAGATCTGAGAGTGATCGAGGAGTAGTAATTTTGTGTGCTCCAACTTTAACGGTTAATAGAGCTAAATCTTATAGAGATACAATATTAGGTGCATTACCTAGTTTTAAAGTTACTGAAAGCTTAAATGATATTAATGAATTTTGGAAAAAGTTTGATTAAAATTTTATTGTGCATAGAATGTTAGAGTAAGCTTAATTTAATTTAAAATGAAACATTTGCAATTTGTTTCATTAAATTTCAGAATATTGCTAGTGATTAATTCTAAGCTTTATCATTAAGTTGAATTCAACACTTAATATAAAGAATTATTATCTTAAAGTCATTTATAATAGATGTATGCTTAAGCATACGAAGTAGGTTTTATTTATGTCTAAATTTCTTGCTATTGATGCTTCTACAGAAGGCTGTAGTGTTGCATTAGCTATGGATGGTGTTATAACTTTAAAAAAAGAAGTTGCACCTCAAGGTCATACTAAGCTTTTATTACCAATGGTTGATGAGCTTCTTAAAGCCCAAGGAATAAAACTAACTGATCTCGATGCTATTGCATGTGGTCGAGGTCCAGGTTCATTTACAGGTGTTCGTATTGGTGTAAGCATGGCTCAAGGTTTAGCTTTGGGCGCAGATTTAAAATTAATTGGTGTTTGCGATTTGGCTGCTATGGCTTATAGAGCAAGTTTAGATACAAATGTTCGTATCGCAGTTTCAGCAATTGATGCACGTATGGGTGAAGTTTATTTAGGAATTTACTCTGTAGAAGATAATAATATAAAGTCGATCATTCCTGAACTTGTTTGTAGTCCAAAAATAGCGCAGGAAAAGATTTTAGAGTTTGCAGGATCTGAATTTACTTACTGTGGTACAGGATTCAAAACTTATCCAGATATTGTAAGTTCTTTACAAGCTGTAAAAGCAAAAGAAGATTTGCCTTGGGCGGACTCAATTGCAATACTTGCTGATCACATTTATGAACAAGGTGGTGCTTTACCTCCTGAAGATGTCTTGCCTGTATACCTTCGCGATAAGGTTACTTGGAAAAAAGTAAGTGAGCAATAAATTAGAAATAGAATTTAATTTTAATTGAAGATTGTTAGAGCAATATTTTAAGTTTTAGACATTATAATCAGAGAGTTAAATATGGCAAATCGTGAGGAACATGCACTTGGTGTAGCAATTATAGGTACCGGTAAAATGGCAAAGCAGATGATGCAGGTACTTATAAAGTTGAATCGTCCTATTACTGCAGTATATGGCAGATCTCTAGAAAAGGCTCAAGCTCTTGTGTCTGAACTTAATTTAGGTTCGTATACTCAAGTCTACGATAGTCTTGCAAATCTATGGGAGCATGATGATTCTCATTATGTATATATAGCAACATCAAATGATATGCATATGAAACATGCTTTAGATGCGATGTTTCATGGAAAAAATGTTTTAGTTGAAAAAAGCATGGTACGTAATGTGACAGAATTAGCTGAAATAGAACGTACAATACATAATGAAAAAGTTGTATTTATGGAAGCAAATACAGCACTATGCTCACCGTTATTGAGAATGATGGGAAACCAAATTAAAGAATTAGGTGAAATAGAGGGCATTGGGAAGATAGGTTGTGTGAATATTAATTTTGGATCAATTCCTGAAATAGATCCAAAAAATCGTTTTTTCAATTCTGCATTAGGTGGGGGAATGCTTGGGGATATTGGTTGTTATGCCTTAGCTGCTGCTGTAATGTTATTGGGAAAGGACATAAAAATCGTAAATTCAGATCTTGAAATTGATGATAAATTTAAAGTTGATGTTCGAGGTCATGCTATTTTAAAAAACTGTAAGGGTATATGTGCCTCATTAAATATGAGCTTTTATGAAAAATTACCAAAAAGTATTGTTCTTGGTGGTAGTAATGGTTATGCTGAAATTTTTGAATATCCTAGAAATTCTGAGTATCGAATATATCCTGTAAAGGACCAATCTAAAGTTTTAGATTTAAAAGATGATATTATTGAAAGATATGAGTTGGATAAAACGCAATTTACTAATTTTTCAGAAATTGCTTTGGCAGTGGAAATAATTGATTTTGAATCTGCTGTATTTGCGGGTTTTGATAGAACTTATTCTGAAAATTTAACTCATTATAATGAATCTGTTGCAATTGCACGTTTAACTGCAGAAATTATTGCAAAAGCGAATGTTACTCATAAAGCTGTTGAGTAAATAAAAAATCACATTAGCTATCCTGTTCAGTTTAGATGATCCTAGCTGTAGGATAGCTAAATATATTAAATTTTATACTCTTATAATCATTTATTAATATTTTGAAGGTGTTTTTCTTTCTCTTTACGATTATCCATAACCTTTTGTCTTAATTCTGGTGAAATATCATTAGTGAAACAATTATTTACGACTTCTTCAAGTTTGCTTTGTTCGATAATACGTTTGTTTTCAATCTTTAATATGCAATTATCGTATTTAGATTTTTGCTTTTTCTTATTAAATTTGTATTCGCAATCAATTTTTTCTTTTATGCTATTATCTTCAATTCTACGTTTTTGGTAGCTCATTTTGTCATATGTTATGTCAACGCAAATTTCAAGTCTATTTAATAAATCTTGCTCTTCAGCCTTTTTCTTTTCTAAAATTTTTTCTTTATTGTCTATATTGTTTTGCAATTCTTTCTGTTTACGAGCATCATCTATCATTTCACGTTGTGAAGCTGAATATGCTGTGTTTATGCTTTCATAATTTACACCCCATGGTTTTGTTGGAGAGTAATGGACCGAGCCATTTTCATCAACCCAACGATAAATTATTTTTGCTTCTGAAAAAGAAATTGAGCCAAAAATAATAGTCAATAATCCCAAAAATACTAAAAAATTCCGCATACGAATACCCTTTAGCTAATTAAATGTTAGGTAGTTAATTAACTATTTATTTTTTATAATATATTAAATCTTTTTTACAAGACATCAAATCCATTTTAAGTGTAGGTGGCAATAGTGCAATTGATTACCTGTAAAAGTTAAATAATGATCAAATTATGTTGGTTGAAAATTTGAAGTATCTTTGATTATTATACAAATGCTAGTTGTAATTTGATATTGTTAACATGATAATTAAAAATCAATTCCTTTTAATGCAAGCGCATTATTTTCAAATGCATGTTTGATATTCATTATTTCGCTAACGGTGTCAGCGATTGCTATTAGCTCATTGGGAGCATGACGTCCTGTGATAATAATACTCGTATTTGGATGACGATTTTGTATAGAAAATATCAAATCATCAATGCTTATAAACCCCATTTCTATAAGGTAGGTAATTTCATCTAAAACTATTAGATTGTAAGCACCTGACATTAGATCTAGTTTTGCGTAATTAAATAGAGTTTGGCATTCTATTAAGGCTAAGTTTTTGTCTTTTATATCCCAAGCACAAGGGCATTTGGTCTTTGAACATTTAACACCTAATCCTTTTAAAACAGATATTTCACCTGAGTCTACATTACCTTTAAGAAATTGATAGAAGGCACACGTTTGGTGATAGCCACAAGCTCTAATTATAGTTCCTATAGCAGCTGTTGTTTTACCTTTGCCATTTCCTGTATTAATAAGTACTAAACTAGGCAGAGATTTTGAGTTTGATATTGAGTCTTTTATTTGCTGTTTTATTTCATTAGCTTGTTCAAAGTAATTCATATATTAACCTAATTGGTGTATTTGTTTAGAAGTTAATTATTAGATATTAGAAATAAATATGTTGTAAGTATTCCATAACTAATAATAACTTGCATAAATTATTAAAAATTGAATGATATTTGAGCAATCAGTTTGATTTATTGCTAAATTAAAACAAAACAGGTTGCAACTTAAAAAAAATAATATATAATTGTCATCGTTTTCTGGCGGGAATAGCTCAGTTGGTAGAGCATAACCTTGCCATGGTTAGGGTCGCGAGTTCGAATCTCGTTTCCCGCTCCAGATAACCCACCTTGCCCGAGTGGTGAAATCGGTAGACACAAGGGATTTAAAATCCCTCGGAACTTATACTTCCGTGCCGGTTCGATTCCGGCCTCGGGCACCATCAAAAAGATTTCATTTCATACTGTCTTGTGACTAATTATTCTATATTCTTCTATTAATATTTTTTTGTTTATTTTTCTGTGTTTTCTAAAGTTTTTATTGATTCAATTTCTTGATATAGATTTTCAGCAACAGCTTTAATAACAATCATTACATGTTCTGGTGTGTGGTTTAAGTCGCTTGATAATTGTTCTTTTATGCGTGAAAGAAATTTACCCCAAGGCTTACTTAGATCTAAATTATTACCTTCGCTAATAGTAAACCATTCCATAGCATGAGGTGCTTCGAGAATCTTTTTTAACTCAAATCCTGATAAATTATCAGTGTCAAGATTCCATATAATACCATCAGTCAATTCAATATTAAAAACAATGTCATCAATATCTGTTTCTTGGGCATTGCCTAAAAGCATGATTGCTAATAAAGGTTGTTCTTGAGCATTCTCTAATTTATTAAAACTAGGGTAACGGTAGAGTAGGTATGTTTTCTTTAGATTGTTTAGTCCAAAACCAACGCTGCAATCTACGCGTTCTCCTTTCATTTGCCAATTAGAAATTGGACTAGGGTCATCTAAACTTACACATGTTTTATCTTTTGCTATATTTGTAGAAAGTTCATGAAGATCTTTGCTTTTTACTAATATAGGTAAAAGCATGGCACTTGAGGCCATAATTTTATTGTTGCTTGAGGCATACACAGATAGACTACCACTAAAGTAGTTTTGCTCATTATTTACTAAAAGAATTGGGTTGTTTTGCACATTGTGTGTAATGCTTAACTGCTCGAAGGTAGTTTTATAATCTAGCTGCATGTACTCAGTATTAAGTAGTGCTGTCTTCCATTTTTCTTCAGCGTGTTGTTGTAATACTTTGTAATCTTCGTTAAATAAATTCAATAAATTATTTTTTAATTCCTGGGTAGATATGCCACTATTTTCAGCATTCAAATAGTATTCAATTGCATTTGTAGGAATTGGTATTTGGGTGAGCGTATTAAAAGGTTTTTTATAGTCTAAAGATTCAGGCATTAGATACTTTATAAATATCAAATGACGTGCAACATCTTTTGGCTTTTCCTGTACATTATTTGTAATTTTTGCATTAAATGGTTGGTCAATTGCTACTCGTTTATCTGGTCTATTGATAAATAGTTGTAAATTTCTGCTATGACATAATAAATGTGTAAAAACTGTACTATTAATTCGAGCTGAACTTATTCTGTAATCCATGCATTCACTACTAATAGGTAAGAGCAAGTCTTTGGTTTGTATTATGCCGTTTAATTCAGGTATTTCTAATATACCTGTAAATTCTTCATTAATATTTTTTACATTAAATGTAGTAATTTTAGATGATGGAATAACAAAAACATCTGCGATTTGAGTACTTTTGTTTTTTACAGTGAAATGCAAAAGATCAGGGGATAGTTCAATGTTTCCATAGTAATATCCATCTGTTAAATGATGTTGCATTTCTGGATTAATTCTTGCTTCATATGGCGAAATTCCAGGACTTGCTTTTTCAGGTTTAAAGGCAAAGTTTAGGTATGTTGCAATAAATGAGTTGTTATTATCATAAGACAAAGGTAATTCCTCAGCATTTGCTGATATTACAAAAGTAAAAGCAAGTATTAACGAGTTAAACGTCTTGAGGTAAACACTCATAGCAAGGCAAAAATTCCACTAAAATTATGGTTCTGATTGTATTATAAACTTTTAATGCATTAGATAATTTGTTATAGACCAAAATTTTAATCAAGTGAGTAAAATATGAACATTTATTTCTTTTACATTTAAAAAAAGTCAAAAAAAATTGACACTTATTAATATTCACGTATAATGCGCACACACAAGCAGTAACTTGTAAGCGTTTGCGGGAATAGCTCAGTTGGTAGAGCATAACCTTGCCATGGTTAGGGTCGCGAGTTCGAATCTCGTTTCCCGCTCCACGAAAGTGGCGCGTTAGCAAAGCGGTTATGCAGCGGATTGCAAATTCGTCTAGTCCAGTCCAACTCTGGAACGCGCCTCCACAAACTTACTGTAACAATTTAGGCTATGCCAAATAATGGCGCGTTAGCAAAGCGGTTATGCAGCGGATTGCAAATTCGTCTAGTCCAGTCCAACTCTGGAACGCGCCTCCATCTGCCCGAGTGGTGAAATCGGTAGACACAAGGGATTTAAAATCCCTCGGAACTTATACTTCCGTGCCGGTTCGATTCCGGCCTCGGGCACCATCATAAAAAATCTTATTCTCAAGCTGGTAACAGCTTATTCTCATCTTTATAAACAAGTTATTTTTACATGTGTATATGTTGTATTCAATTGCATTATTTTTATACAAAACCCTTGCAGTACAATATTTTTCTTGCATTTTTGATTATGCACTATTTTTGTGGATAACATTGTGAATTGCATCTGTTTTGGTTTAAAATTTAGTCAATTTTATTATTTCTGTTTATAGCTTAATTAACAAATCTATCTAAGAATTTGTGCACGATAATGTAAAAGCATTTATTATTTATGTCTTGATAGAAATTCTAGTGTATTATTATGAATAAATATAATTAAAAATTCTAGATTAACTTGAGCTTAAGTTAGGATTTTTATTGCTTATATGGCGAGTTGGATTCTGTGCAAAAAAAAAGCAGATCCAAGAAATAAAAGATCTGCTAAACCAACAATAAGGAGACAATAAAACGAATAAAACATCGTATTGCTTTATTATCTTATTGTCTGTGAATTATATATGCAATGTTTAAGCTTAGTTTATCGTTCGTTTTTTAATCATCTATCACAAATATATAGGTTATTTTATGGCAAATTTGAAAGATCATAATTCAACAGCATGTTATTCTGATGGCATTCAAGAAAATTTACATTTTTTAGTCGATGATCCTGTGAACGATTCAGTTGCTGTTAAAAATAAAAAGAAATCTCTAATTCAAGAAGACAAAATTTATTCAGTTTCTGAGATTTGTGATGTGGTAAGACGTCAGCTTTTGCAATTAAAAGATGTTCATGTATCAGGTGAAGTATTAGATTGGAGCGTAAAAAATGGTTTCGCTTTTTTCTCGTTAACACAGTTAGGTTGTATTATTCGTTGCTTTATTTCATCTACGTATCTAAATTTAGTAAATTTTGAGGTTAAAACAGGACTTAAAGTTATAGTCACAGGGGATTTTTCTTTTATTAAAAAAAGTGGTCATCTATCATTGACAGTTAAGTTTATTAAACTTGAAGGTGAAGGTGATCGCCAGAAACGTTTAGCAAGAATTTTAGCTACTCTAAAAGAAGCAGGATGTCTAGATATACATAAGTCGTTACCAAATGTAATACGCAATGTTGCAGTAATAACTTCAATTCATGGACAAGCAATACTTGATGTAATAAGTACAATTAAGCGTAGAAATAGATTTATAAACATTTATGTTTTTCCAGCAATTGTGCAAGGTACAGATGCTCCTCTTTCTTTAAGAACTGCATTTCATGCTGCAAATTCAAGAGTGCAATATTATAATTTTGATGCAATTTTAATAGTTCGTGGTGGTGGATCGTCAGATGATCTTGATTGCTTTAATGATATTGATTTAAACGGTTATTTAAGCTATAGATTTGTCCCTGTTATAAGTGGGGTAGGACATGAGGGGGATGTAACCATCATTGATCATGTGGCAGATTATCGTGCTGCCACACCAACTGCAGCTGCTGAGCTTGTAAGTAAAGATTTAAGTGAGTGTATAGATCGTTTTAGTGTGCTTAAACGTACTTTAATTTGGCAACTATTAACATCTATAGAAAAAAAGAAACAGCAATTAGCTCGTTTAAATGCAGAGTTAAAGCAATTCTCAACAGTAAATGTTATTCAGCAACAATATGCTAAGCTTTATAAGGCTCGTGATAATCTATTAAGTTTAATGAACAACAATTTGCAAAGCAGAAAATTAAATCTTCAAAATATAAATGCACAACTACACCGCTGTGATCCTAGTGTAAGATTAAGTAATTGGTATTTACGTCTTAATATGCTTAAGAATAAGCTTGCAGAGCACATTATATTTTCTCTGCGTGCCTATGAAAATAATATTGCTACATTTAAATTTAAATTACAAGGTGGTGCTCCTAGTAATAAAATTAAAAACTTTCAACATGAAATTTCAAATCTTAAATTAAAACTAATCAATTTAATGCAAGAAAATTTGACAGTTAAGAAACAGAATTTTTTACAAAACGCCACGCGTTTAGATGCAATAAGTCCTCTTAAGGTTTTAGAGAAAGGGTATTCTTATACAACCATAAATGGCAAGATGCTAAAAAGCGTTGATGGTTTGAAGGAAGGTGATTGCATTACAACTAAATTGGCTCATGGAACCGTGTTTTCAAAGGTTATGAGTTGTAATGATGATTAAGAGTTATTGGAATAATATAAAAATTATTATTCCAATAAAGTTATCATTATTTATTGAGTAATTCGCTGAGAAGTTCTTTGTCAAAAAACATTGGTTCATCTTCTTCAATAAGTGTACATTCAAATTGCTCTAATGCCCAATTGTTTATTATTTCCAAAGCTCCTTCACTCATTAAGCCAACTTCAGCACATAGTTTCTTAAATTCATCTGATGAAAATTCTTGTAATTGTAATAAGCGTTTTAAGAGCTGTTGACAATTAGTTGGTAGATGTTTAAATATTGCTTCGCCAGAAATTTTACCATCAGCATTCAATATATCAGAAAGATCCGCAGGTGCTTCCTTTTCAAAATCTGTTGGTATATTTGTTTCATCTGAAAATATAGGGGCTAATAACTGCTGAACTTTTGAAGTCTCTTTAGTCTTTTGCGAAACTAAAGTCATATCAAGATCTTTTACAGTATTTTTTATATAACCATTATTTTGCGAACCAAGATTGGTAGACAGTCTAGTTGGTGAATATGTTGCTGTTGTAAATTGTTTAAGGTTTGGAATAGGTAAGTAATGGGCCAAGACTTTAATATTTTTGATGGTTATACTTTGTTCGCACATTGCTAATATAATTGTTAAATATTGTGTTAGAGTACTTACAAAATATTCATCAGTATTTACATTTTTTAGAATAAAACTTGCGTGAAAGCTTCCACCTTTTTGTTGCTTGATACTTGTTATGGTAGATGCATATTCTATTAATGATTTATATTCATCTTCTGTAAAGTTATTTTTAAGAGATAACATATTATTTTTAAAGCAACATAATAGATTATCCATAGCTGTATATGATGTTGCGCAGTCTAGTGCTAATCTAAATGGTAGGATGTATTTTGGGAAATCATTATTAATCACTAATTTTTGTTTAGAAAAGACCATGAAATTATATGCTGATACAGAAGTATTTTCTCCTTCGTAGCTTGAGCATGGAACCATTGTTAGATTAAGTATAGAGGAGCATTGCTCTAGTATATTTATGCAATACAATCTATTGGAAATATTTAAACTAATTAACTGTTTAATTTTTTCAAAAGATACGATACTCATCTCTAATAAATTATTTTTAATTATTTCAATGCTTTTGGGAATACTTTTAGTTACCTTATGGGAACAACTGAGCTCAAGAATACGATATATTAGTTCGTTTCTAGTATTGATATTACCTTTTAATATATATTGCAAAAGGGCTTTTTGCTTATTATCAATATATGTAATAGCTTGTTTGCAAAGGGAGCTAGTAATGTCTATAGATATATTACCAGGTAACAATGTGCATATAATGTTGTTTAAGTAATAATTTAAACCTAAGAACGATGTATTCAAATTTGTATAGCTAATATCCCTATTCTGTAGTTTTTGTAAATAGCTAGTAAATTCATCTTCATGTTGAAAAGCAAATTCCTTAAAGGTGTTTTTTGCCATTTTATATAAGAGAATGCTATTACTTCCTGAAGCTCTAATTTTATTATAATAAGCTGGATTACTTGCAATGAACAGAGTAAATAAACTATCAATAGAAGTATCTAAAGTTAGGTTTGCTTTATAAGCATTAATCGCTAATTTAAATTCAGCATATTTAGAGAAATATTTTTGAGTATGGATAATTTCTAATTGTTCTGTCGTAATATCTTTAGGATAAAGTATTGCATACAATGAAATATAAAGGCCAAAGCTTTGCAGTGTATTATTTAAATAATGCATAGTGTTATCATCTAAATTGTAGATAATATTGTACCATTGCATTAACCACATAAATGCTACTTGTCTTTCTTGGGTAGTTATTAGATCAAAGAAACCTTCTACAAAAATGCGATAAGCTAGATTTGCAGCTATGAAATCTCCTGTTAAATTATTAATATAATTTGTTTCATTTGGATGTTGTAACAATAATGCGAATCTGCGACATTGGTCAGCATCTAAATCACTAAAATATTTATATTCTTCAAAGGTGTTTCCTATACGGAAGTTTTGTGTATTAACAGCGAAGCCAAAATATTGATAGTTTTGGGCATCAACAGAGCATTTATATATATTTGCATTTTGAATGGCGATGTTATCAATGTAGACTGTATTGTTACCTGTATAAAAATGCATTTTTTGGGGAACATAAAAATTTAGATCTGATATAAGTGTCAAAGCTTCTTTTTTATATTTAGAAGAAATACTCTTTCTGCTAAAATTCATACTTCTTAGTTGTATATCTTTAAATTCTTGAAGCTTGGATTTCAAAAACTCTATTTTTGGTGGAAGAGCTGTGTGTTCCGCAAAAAGTTCAAAACTACTTCTTGATTTAAATACTTTCTTATGGAAGTTGTCATTATGTTCTAAAGGTTTATTATTGTCATAAAAAGTATTTAATACATTTGCATACTTGTAATTATTAAACTTAGGTTTTTCTCTTGCAAGTATTGCAAGTTGACTCATAATAGATAAAAAACTAGCTAAAATTTTTTCATCTTTAATAACTTTTATTGCACAACCTTCATCATCTAATATATTTTCTCTTACACCATTATCAATAAATTGTGTAAAACACGTTTGTAGATAGACCTTACCTTCGGCTGGATATAAGGATTCTTCTATTAATTTATTTATAAAATTACGCTGTTCAATATTTAATTCACTATTAACTGTTACAACAGATAAAGCTTCAAAAACATGTAGCATTACTACAAAACCGTTAATTTTTTCTTTAGCTTTTTTTATGCGATTACCAATGAGTTCATTCATACGGTTAGCACCTGTAAATTGTAGAGCTGCAATTATGTCAGGATCGTTATTTAGTTCGTATGTTGGAGTGATTTTAAATTTGGTATCTTTTTCTAGTGTTACAGGATTTCCTGGAGGGGCAATTTCAATACAAGCTTGTTTTTTTAAAACAATTCTTAATTGTTTATATAGGGTAGTTAATTCATATTTATCTAAATCTTCTAGTCTTAGGTTTAGTACTATAAAAAGATTTTCAATAGAAGTTGTAAGAGATTTAGCACTTTTAATTTCTATTGCTAATTTTTGTATGCGTTCCTTAACTGCCCTAGGCTGGTAACTACTATCCATAATATCATCAAGATGATATCTTGCTGAGTTAGGAATATCATCTTTATAATTTTGTAAATTATAAAAAATAGAAGTAGTTCTAGCCATAATCAAACCTTGTCATAATAAAATTTGAACATTCATTATAACACGTCAGATGATATTGTTCTTAGGTTAGTGTCAATTTGTGGGATTAGCTATACATTGTAACGGAATAAAGCTTCAAAATTAGTATTACTATAATAGATTTTAATATATCTTACTTTTTAAAATTTATAGTTTTTAGTTTGGATATTATTGAAATGTATCTGTTTAATGATGATTGCTATAAATTTGTGTATAAAAAAAGTGACTTAACAATTAAGATTAAGTCACTTTATGCAAGAGTAGCACGATGTGCTAACTTTTAGAATTTTTTACCTTCATGATATGAATCATCATGTACACCTTCAACTGCACGTCCTGAAGGGTCAGACATGTTTTTGAAGTGTTCATCCCATTCAATTGCTTTAGGTGTAGAGCAAGCTACAGATTTGCCATAAGGAACTGCCATTACAGCTGAAGATAGAGGGAACATTTCTTCAAAAATTGAACGGTAGAGATAAGCTTCCTTTGTAAGTGGGGTATTAAGAGGGAATCTATTTGCAGCTTGTGAGAACATTTGGTCTGTTACTTCTTTTTCAGCATAATCTCTTAAGGAATCAATCCATGAATAGCCAACGCCATCAGAGAATTGTTCTTTTTGTCTCCAAACTATTTCTTTTGGTAAGTAATCTTCAAATGCTTCACGAACAATGTGTTTTTCAATTTTACCGTTACCACACATTTTGTCTTTTGGATTTAAACGCATAGCAATATCAATGAATTCTTTATCAAGGAATGGTACACGACCTTCGACACCCCATGCAGCAAGTGATTTATTAGCACGTGCACAATCGTATAAATGTAGTTGATCAAGCTTTCGTACTGTTTCTTCATGGAATTCTTGGGCATTTGGAGCCTTATGGAAATATAAGTATCCACCAAATAGTTCATCTGAACCTTCACCTGAAAGTACCATTTTAATTCCCATTGCTTTGATATATCTTGCCATTAGGAACATTGGTGTTGAAGCTCTTATTGTAGTAACATCATAAGTTTCAATATGATAAATTACGTCACGTAGAGCATCAATACCTTCTTGAACTGTAAAATGAATTTCATGATGTACAGTACCAATAGCTTCAGCTACAACCTTTGCTTTTTCTAAATCTGGGGATCCTTTTAAACCAACAGCAAAAGAATGTAGTTGTGGCCACCATGCTTCACTCTTGCCATCATCTTCGATACGGTTTGATGCAAAGCGTTTAGTGATAGCAGAAATAACTGATGAATCAAGGCCACCTGAAAGTAATACACCATATGGTACGTCACACATAAGTTGACGTTTTACAGCATCTTCAAGACCTTGACGTAAAACGTCTATATCAGATTTATTATCTTTAACGTTTTCAAAATCCATCCATTCACGTTTGTAGTATTTAACAATTTCATTACCATTTTTACTATACAAATATGAACCTGCAGGGAATTCTTTAACTGTTTCACAACATTCTACAAGAGCCTTCATTTCTGAAGCAACGTATAATCTACCTGCTAAATCGTAGCCTATGTACAATGGTATGATACCAATATGGTCACGAGCAATAAGATAACAATCTTCTTCTGCATCATAAAGTATAAAGGCGAAGATACCGTTGATTTTATCTAGGAAATTTTCCTTCATTTCCTTGTAAAGTCCAAGGATACATTCGCAGTCAGAACCAGTTTGAAATTTAAAGTCTACAGTTAGTCCTGCTTCTAGTTCCTTGTGATTGTATATTTCACCATTTACAGCAAGTACGTTAGTGTGTTCTGGATTATAGAGTGGTTGAGCGCCGTTATTAGGATCAACGATTGATAAACGTTCGTGAACTAAAATAGCTTTGTCGCTTGTATAAACGCCTTCCCAGTCTGGACCACGATGGCGCATCTTTCTTGACATCTCGAGAGCTTGCTTGCGCAATGCCGGTGCGGAGTCATCCTTAATATCTAAAATCCCAAAAATAGAGCACATAATTTCCTCTTTTTACCTTTGATTGCATTCTCACTAAAATTGTGCAATACACTTTTATCACTAAAATAGTTAATTCATTCTATACTACTTTTTTTTAAATTTTCAATTTGAAAAATTGAATAAACTCTAATTTATGAAAAAGAAATTAAAAATAATTCATATTTTTAAAAAAAGTGCTAATTTTTCATAAAAAAAGAGCACTTTTTTGAGAAAAATACATATTTATTAATAAGAAAAAGTTAAATTTTATACAAAAATTACTGCCCTAAAACAGGGAAATATGGATTATTTTTGTTTGTTTTTGGTGCAATACTTGGTTGTTATATATTTATAACCTAGTTGAAAAAATCCTTGAGAAATAACTAATCCAATTGTAATTAAAATACATCCAACAATGCCGGCCATTGTTAATTTTTCATCTAAAATTAGGTATGCAAAAATTATGGTTATAGATGGTGTAGCATATAGATAGATAATAGTACTTACAGCTCCAATAGCTTTTACTGCAAAATTCCAACTTGCAAAACATATTGCAGAGGCTCCAACACCTAGAAATAATAAATTGAAGATGTTTTCAGTTTTAGTAAGTTTCTCTATGTCTGTATTTATGCCGTAACATAATGAAATTGGAATAATAAATATCAAGCCATATAGAAAAGTTCTTCGTGTTACTTGTATTGCGTTGAAACCAAAGTTATTTATTTTTTTTGTGAGTACAGAATATATTGACCAAATTATGCCTGCAAATACTGCAAGTAAATCTCCAACTGGATTTATGGCTATCTCTGAACCTTTAAGACTCAATATTAGAATTCCAATAAATGATGCTAAAAATCCAATATAAAATCCTAGTGATAGTTTTTTTTCTTGCGGATAAAATATTTTTGTTGCTATTGCTGTAAACAAAGGCGTTATAGCTAGAATTATACCTACATTGCAAGCTGTAGTTTTTGTGAGAGCAATATTTTCAACAAGAAAATATAAACAAACTCCTGTTAGCCCAGCTAATATATAGTAAGGTTCCTGTTTAATATTAAAACCAATGCCTTTAGGCCAAAGTAATTTTAATGTCAAAAAACCAATAGAGAAACGTATTAGTAGAATTTCAATTGGGGTAAAATCGTTTAAGAGTACTTTTGTAGCGATGTATGTTGTACTCCATATTGTAATAGTTATAATTGCTGCAATATGGCCACTAATAATCTGGCGTTCCATCTATAACCTTCGTTTTATATTTATAATTGGTGTTTTTTGTATTATAGATTAGTTTACTCTTTAAGTTTTCTTAGTCGGCAAAATTTTATCTAAATGGGAAATTTTTGTTTTTAGAGTAAGGTTGTAATATTAATCATTATGAACATATTTTATAATTCTAGCTTTGGTAATATTATCCATTCATGTTTTTTTGTAAAATATGTTATAAAGATTTAACGGATAACAAAGAAAAAAAGCTATCTAAAAATTTTTAGATAGCTTTTATATAATGTTTTAAATATTAAGATTGTTACTTAACATATCCTAAAATTTCTAATGATAAATGCTCATTAATATTTGCTAAATTAAGCGCACAGGTAGATTTTAAGTTTAGCTTCCATGTGCCTTGGGCATTAACATTTTCTTGATAGAATGCATTGTTAGTTTGGATTACATTATCATTTGCAAAGGCAGATGGAAGTAATATGCTACTACAAATGGCTATTGCTAAAAGAGTAATTTTCATATGATTCTCTCCAATATAGATATGTTTTGGATGGTGCTTTCATTATTATGAAATAATATGTCTTTTATTCTAGTTACTGATGTTAGGATTTATACAGAGATATCAATAATTTAGTTTGTTATAAGTGATTAAAACAATACTTTATTATGTATTATTAAGTAATAAAGTATTGTTTATTGTGACAATAGTATGAGTAATTATTTTTATTAAAAGTAAAATTTCTATAATTCTTCTATTTTACAACCATAACCTAAAAGTGCTTTTCCAAGTCTAATTGCTCTTTCTTTGTCAGATTGGTTAATTATTTTTTCTTGAATTTCATTAAGTTTTGTAAAATGTTTACTATTAATCTCGCAATTAGCATAAGCATAATAGTAAGCATATCCTGAAACAAAGTTTATATAGTCCTTGTCAGTCATATAAATTTCACTTAAAGATATTAATGCAGGAGCATAGCCTTCTTGAGCAAGTTCGTTAAGGATATTGATAGCTTTTGTTTTGTCTACACTTGTACCAAAGCCGTCATAAAAATTATGACTTGCATAAATTCCTGCTATTTTTAATCCATGAGTATATAAGTTTAGAAGCATTTTATGAGATTGTAATGGATCATAAACACCTAAATCTTTATAGTCTTCTGTACCATATACTTTAGCTAAGACAAACTTTGCCTTTGCATCACCTGTGTTTGCGGCTTTTTCAATTAATTTTAAGCCTTCAATACCTGTGTTTTTTACATGATTGCTATTGTAGTTTGCAAATATGATTTGAGCGAGTTCGACTTGTGCTGGAACGTAGTTATTATTGGAAGCTTTGTTTAAGTAGGTTATTTCAAGTCCTTCATTTGGAGCTGTACCTAGTCCTTTTTTATAAATTTGGGAAGTAATATATTGAGCCTTTGCATTTCCGTTTTTTGCTAAATTTTGACATATATTCAAAGCTTTAATATCGTTTGCTTCAAAACTATGTTCACATTGCTCAATGTTTATTTCTTCTGTATATGCTACAGAAGTAATGAATAATGAGGTTAGTATAATAATACTGTATTTAACTAAACGCATGAATAAATCTCTTTAATATTGTCAATGTTTTCAACTCACAGAAAATTAGCATAAAAAATTATGTTTATTAAAAAATTTTTGTCTTTTTATTTAACTTTAATCAT
>CAZTNG010000029.1:0-23292 GCA_964615195.1 uncultured Enterobacterales bacterium | reverse complement strand
GACAATTGCGTTACCAAAAACACTACTATCTGATGTGCTGTTGTTTACATTACTCAAAATTAAAGTAAGGGCTCCAACCCCACCTAAAACGACACCTACTAATTTTTTTAAGCCTATCTTTTCATGAAAAATGAAAAAGGCTAGCATAATAGTAACTACAGGCAAAGAAGTGCAAATGACACTAGCATCTATAGGTGATGTATATGAAAGGCCTATAATGTATGATCCTTGATTAAGCACAATATAAAATAAACCAGCAAAAAATAATTTTATAAAATCTCTACGTTTTATAGTCTCTTTAGGACCTAAAAATCCTAAAGTCCAAAAACAACAGGTTGCTCCAACGATTCTAAAAAAAGTTAAGCTTACGGATGATATTCCTGCATCCATAACTAGTTTTCCAATTGGAGCCATACCGCCCCAAAATAACTCTGCAAAAATAAGAGCAGTTAAAGCTTTACATCTTACTGCCATTGCTTCATTCATACTAAATACTCAACTTTATAATGCTATTTTAAATAAATTAGTTAATCTGATCGTGAACTAGAATTTTTAAAAATTTCATATTCATCAAGAATTTGCTTATTACCAGACATACGTAAGGTTCTTTCAAGAATCTGCGTATACAAAGGACTTGCATTCAGAGCCCCTGCAACATATGTAGCCGTAGCAACTGTAACCATCATAGGTAGCAAAAATTGGAAATTATTCGTCATTTCACATACTAAAATAATACCTGTAACTGGTGCACGAACCGAAGCCGCAAAAAAAGCTCCCATTCCCACAATAGCCATTATCCCTGGATCATAATTAGTTATACCATAGCGCACTAAAACCATACCGCAAATACTACCAACAATAGTTCCTAAAGATAATGAAGGAGCAAATATACCTCCAGGTATACCAGAACAAAAACACAATAAAGTTCCTAATAATCTCACAGCAAATATAATCAACAACATACCTATAGATAGATTTGTAACTATCCATGAAGGAATATATTGCATACCAGAACCACTTAAATGAGGATTTAAAACTGAAATAATCCCAAAAATTCCAGCAACAATAGCTATTATAGGAACGGCACGTTGAATCTTCCCACCATGACAGCTTTCATAGATATCTTGCATAACACCGACTGCTTTATTAAAGAACACACCTAAAACACCGATAAAAATACCAAAACCTAAAAATATAAATAAATCATGCAAATCTACCATCGCAAAATTTGGTAATGAAAAAACAGGGGCTACACCTGAAAAATTGTCACGTGTTATTGTTGAAATAATTACAGATACAGTTACAGCTTGAACAGAGGCAAAATTAAACCTAAATTGTGGCCTTAGCTCCTCTAAAACAAATAAAATACCCGCAAGTGGAGCATTAAAAGCACTTGCTAAACCTGAAGCAGCACCTGCAGCTAACAAAATATGGAATTCATTATTATCTAAATGAAGCGTATGTGATACCCAAGCTCCTAAGTTACCACCTATTTGAATTGAAGGTCCTTCTCGTCCTAAAATCATACCTGAGCTTAACGCAAGCATACCTCCTAAAAATTTAACAGGCAAAACTCTCCAAAACCTAACTGGTCTTAAATTAATTAAAGCCCCTTCTATTTCAGGAATACCCGAACCACCAGCCTCAGGTGCATACTTTCGCGTGTAATAAACTGCAATACCACCTAATGTAGCACTTATTACAAAGGCTACAACTAAAACAACCCAATACGGCGCATTAAGTGAATGCAAATAATTTAACCTAAACTCATTTACCCATTGAGGAATAATTTCAAATAAAGAACATACAAAACCAGTAATAACACCAGTGATAACTGAGCACAATAGCAATTTATTGGATATTCTGCCTTTATTAAGCATTCTATTCAATAAAAGTCGCATTCCACCAAATCTACTTAAACTTTTATTCATACTAAAATCTAACAAACTGTTTCAATAAAAGACATCATTTACTCAACCATCTTTTAACAAGATGAAAATAAATCTTATCGACTATAAAAAAAGGTTTTCCATATGAAAACCTTTTATTTAAACTCTAACAAATCTTATTTGGATTCGTTTACTTTTTCACTTTCTTTCATTTGCAATGAATCATTAGTCTTTGCTAGTGCTTCACGTTTTTCCTGCTCATTCATTGTAGACAACCCAGCTATTAAATAATCAACCATAGACCAAATTGTCAATACAGTTGCTATAACCATTAACGCTAAAGAACAATAAACCATCCAATTACCAGAAAAAATCCAAGTACTATCGCGCCAAATTAAACCTGTAATTGCAATCATTTGAATTGCTGTTTTCCATTTACCAATCCAACTCACAGCAACCTTAGCTCTGTTACCAACTTCCGCCATCCATTCACGAAGTGCACTAATAACAATTTCACGGGAAACTATAACAGAAGCGCACAAGCCAACAATAACACTTATATAAGTAAAATAATTCTGCTCATACTTTGCAAAGTGACCTACTAATAGAACTAACGCAACACATACCATGATTTTGTCAGCTACAGGGTCTAAAAAAGCACCAAATTTTGAACAAACATTTAATTTTCGTGCCAAATAACCATCTAGCAAATCCGTTAATGCAGCAATAACAAAAATAGCCGCAGCTACTAAATTGCTCCAACCTTGTGGTATATAAAAAAATAAAATATAGAATGGAATTAAAGCCACTCTAAGCAGAGTTAAAGCGTTAGGTATATTTTTAAGCATATCGTGAAAACAGTAGTTTTAAAATCATTAATGCTATTATATGCAATGATGACCTAAAATGTAATTGAAAAGTAAAATGATTTTAATTATTCTTAATTTGAAACTATATTATTTGAAAATAACAAGAATTATGTGAAAAATTTTTCAAAAAAATATTTGAATATTATAAGTTTCACTAAAGAAAAAACTTTAGCAAAACTTATATACAAACAAAACTACTAAACAGCAGGCCTTAATTCTTCAACGCCAGCTAATTGCTCAGGCTTTTCTTTTTTAGTGAGGGATTTCTTCTTACCATTTATAGCAGATAAAATTGCTAACACTTCATCTGAATGCTTAGCTAATTGAAATGATATGTCATCCTTTACAGCTTCCTTCACAGAATCTAATTCCTTAATAGAACTGAACATATTAAAAATTTCATCAGCTGCGGCAAGCATTCTATCGTAGTGTTTTGCATCATCAATATTCTGAAATCTTGCCACTTCTATTCCTTCTTCATTCTTCAAAATATATTCTACTTCAATTCTACGGCTCATTTGTTCCCCCTTGAAAAACAATATACAAATTATAGCAATCTTTTTTTACTAAGTAAATAAACTCATGCAAAAAGCTAAGCATAATTAACACTTTAGAAGAATAAATCTGATATTAACCAAACTAATTTATATTAAAAATCATTTAGAACCAAATTTAGTGTTTATAAACATTCATATTAAAGATAAAATGCCTAAAATGTTTTCTACATTAATTACAGTTCAATGAACATTATTAACCTTTTTTTACACTGATGAGAGCATCATGACACATATTCCGGAATGTATAAAAAATGAATTCCAAGGTTGGAAAAAAACAGAAATTGCTTGGTTGATTGTTTCGATCTCTGTTATTTTGTTTCTTTCTCTTAACAAAGATAGTCTTCTCTCAATTATAGCAGCTCTGACAGGATGTCTAGCTGCAATTTTTACAGGTCAAGGAAAACTTGGAGCCTTCTTCTTTGGATTCATAAATTCAATCCTTTATGGTTATATTTCGTATAAGTACCAATATTATGGGGAAGTAATGGTTAAATTGATAGTTTTTATACCATTGAACATTTATGGCTTTTTTTATTGGCTTAAACATTTTAATTATAAAACTCATGAAACAGAAAAAAGGCACCTATCCCGTAAACAACTATTACTACTTATTATTGGGCTTTTACTAGCTTCAATTTTTTATGGTTTAGGCCTAAAGCTTCTAAATGGTCAACAACCTTTTTATGATGGGCTATCAACTATACTTGCAACTACAGCATTACTTCTATGTATTATGAGATTTTGTGAACATTGGATTCTATGGATAGCCATAAATTGCATTAATATTTATCTTTGGATTGTGCCTTTTATTGATGGTCGTGGCAAACCAATTGCAATTTTACTTATGTGGTGTTTCTACTTAATTAATTCAATTATTATGTACTATCGTTGGCAAGCACGAGAGAAAGAACAACACAAATAAAACTTATATTTAGTAAATTTGCTGACAGATATTTCTCATCAGCAAATTATACAAAACTTCTTTAATTCATTTCTAGTGCATAAGGAAATCAAAATCATCATATAACTCAGTATAATCATTATCCAATTCCAACAAGGACTCTATACTATTTTCTGTTTGAGCATATCCAAGTTGCTCTGCCTTTGCAAAACATTCAATTGCACGTTTAGAATCCGCTTTTGTACCTAGGCCTTTTAAATACATACTTCCTAAAATGAACCATATGTCACCACGATCATTATTACTTAAGAATTTATTATATAATTCAAATGCTGCACAATAATCAGATTTCATATGTTCACCATTATAGTACATTGAAGCTAATTCCAATAGTGCATCATCATAATTCAACTTAATTAATCTATTATATATAGCTATTGCTTTATTACAATTTATGTCTACGCCCAAACCTTTGCGATAGCAACTAGCAACCATCATCATTGCAAACTCATTTTTTGCTTGAGCAGCTTTACAAAAATATTCAAAAGCCAATTCATAATTGGGAATACCTTCTAAACCTTTATAATTTATTAATCCTAATGCGCATACTCCATCTGAAGAACCATTCTCACTTGCTTTATTAAACCAATATTTTGCTTTACTAGAGCTCTGTTCTACACCTAATCCATCAACATATAACTTACCCATTAAGTGTTGAGCTTCAACAGAACCTAATTTCGCAGCTTTAGACGTATACCTAAATGTCTTTTTTAGATATTTTAGCTCTAAATTATCTTCTTCTTTTGATGACTGATCTTTACTTGCAATTTGAAATGCTCGAACATAATAGTATTGAGCTAAAAAAAGATAATAATACACATCATCTTCATGTAAGAATTCTACTTTTTCTAAGTGCTTTGCGGCAAGATCCTCATTAATTGGGATACCTATTCTACCTTGTAAGTAAACACTTCCGAGAACATCATTAGCAGCAATATTTCCGGCATTTATTGCTTTGTTAGCATACTCTATTCCCTTATCTAGCATTCCAGGAAATTCTTTTTCATTACAATAATAATTTGCTAAAGCTTCCATTGCATTAGAATGACCTAATTCTGCTGCCTCTTCTAATAATGACAAACCTTCATGCTGTAATTTCTCAGATGATGATTCATTAATATATAATTGGGCAAGAATAAACATAGCATCTAAGGATTTACCAGCAATAGCTATATGCAAATATTTAATACATGTAGTTTTGTTTTTTTTGCAAACTCCAGGTTCTCCATTTAAATAATAAATAGCAACAATTGTAGCGGCCTCTGCATCACCTTTGTCCGCAAGAGCTTTCATTTTAATAAAATCTTCTTTTAAATTAACATCATCACTTGGATTTGAGTCAGAATCTGGATCATTCCACTTTGAACTAAAATTCTCATTTGAAGTGACAACATTGTCTTTTGCAATATTGACATGTTCACATATTTCGTCATCTGCTTGATCAAGAGAAAGATCTACATTGTTATCATTCTGATATTGAATAATTGCATCATGAAGAAATTTCATACAATTTAAACTTATATCTTTGTACTCTGGGATATTCTTTGTAATGCTATAAAGTTTCCATGCTTTTATGGTATCTGTAAAATCTTTATCACGTAAAAAATAAAGCATAGCCAAACCAAAAGTAGAAAACATTACTCCTTTTTTATGCCCCTCATCGTGAATTTTTATAGCTCGCTCTATTGTTGTATTTTTTCTAGAAAGTAAACACTTTTGCAAATAATATGAACAAGAATCAGTTAAAGCAGTTTTATGCATAATTGAAAACGACAAATATTTTACAGATTTATCAAAAAATTCTTCTTTCTGAGAATTCGTGCGTCCGAGCTTATCTCCATGAAATAAATATAAATTCCCTAAAATATATTCACATGATTCTAATAGAATTCCTGAGAATTTTTTTAACTTAATTATATCTTCAAATAAATTAACTGCAGATAATAAATCATCGTCCTTTATATACAAATTGCAAATATTAGTCAGTGCTTTTAATACTGAATCTACGAACACTTGAGTATCGCTATCTTTAAAATGTGATAAATATTGACGTATAGCACTTATATCAATTTCAACAATAGTACTAAACCTTTCGAACGCCAGTTCTCTAAGTTTTTTTCCAGAAATTTTAGGTTTCACATTTAAACCTAAAGCGCTCAAATCCAATTTATCTACCATTATTAAATCCAATTAAAACAATAAAATTATAGCTTTATACACATATAACGCTCAGGAAATGTTACTTTTACAATGGCGTTTGAAAAAAAACACATTCTGCATTAACCATAAATGAAGGGAGAGTAAGAACATTATCAGATAAAATTAAAACTTTTAACAATAAAAAATTATCAAGAATATTAAAAGATTGTTTTACATATAATATTTTTGCACACAAAACAATCTTATCAAACACTAAAAGCTGATTTTTGAGCCAGCGTTAATATATTCTATCTTATCACCTAAAACTTTTTTTAGCTCCATAAATGCTGTTTTTCCAGTGCAATGGCATGTGTAAAATTTTGCACCAGTTGCTAATAAATCTTGCGCTAAATTACTAATTTTATGCGAATCTTCAATTATTTTTCCACCGTTAGCGGATAAATGCATTCCACCAACTACTATATTTGGCCATAAACCTGTAATAATTTTTAACTTATACATTATGTTTAAAACCCCATTATGCGCACAACCTACAAATAGTACTAACTTACCATCTTCTGTTTTAATTGCAAGATTTTGTTCATGACGAAATTTATCATGTACAAAAATACCATCATCGTGCATGTATAAATTATTATTACAACTTGATAATGGATATTTACACTCAACGCCTGAAAATAGAAAAGCATCTTCATTAAGAATTTGCTTACCTTCAGTATAAATAAAACGAGAATTTGGTAAAAGTCTACGATCTAAACCTATAAAAACCAAACCTGAATCTCTCTTTGAGAAATAATCTCCGAAAGCCTTGCTTGATAAATAAACATGAGCTTTATCATTTATATTTAAAAAGTGGCCTAAACCACCACCATGATCAGCATGACCATGAGAGACAATGGCTGTATCAACTTTTGATAAATCTATGTTTAAAGTGAGTGCATTTTTTATAAAAGCATCACTTGCCCCCATATCAACTAAATACTTATGAGCGCCATTTTCTATATAGATACTTAATCCATGCTCACTTGTAAATGAAGTGTTCAATGCAGAATTTTCTGCAATAACAGAAATATCCATTCATGACTCCTATATTAATAATAATTTTGCACGTGTATTTTCGCACCATAACATCCATTTCAAAAGTATATTTAGCATAAAAAGTAGATCAAGTTTACATTATAAACACCTTTAAATTAAACATTAGGCATTGACATAGGTTAAATTATTATTCTGTTGTTAAAAAGCCTTAAATATCAGCAAATTATTCAATAAATTTATAATTAATTAACCTAATAAAGCAAATTTGTAGCGAATATTAAAACTTATAACATCATGTAATTTCTGAAAAAAATAAGAATAACGAGCTCTAGATAACATTATTTACACTTTTTTATAACATTTGGTAAATAGTTTTTTACATTTCACAAAAAAAATATATAATCTACATGGAATCGTTTATATTTTGAGCTACCAATATGTATACAAAAGCTGATCAAACTTATTATTATTATGAAAACCAAGAACAAGAAAAAAAAATGTTCTACGCAAAATGTATTCATGAAAGCACCTTTGGAACAAAACGACCAGTGCTACCAATTACACGTGAACAATTTATGCGCTTTACTATAAACACATTTGTTACCTTCGCAATTATAGCGGCAGTTGTTTTTTTGTTTTTGTTTTTTCAGAGAATTCCTTACGAATTATCTTTTTGCACTGTATTTTTTTCAATTCTTGCATTCTTTTATTTTTTCGCAGTATTTGCTTTATACCGTAAAGCTTATGATATTTATCAAGAAAACCCAAAATTTGCCATGGAATACAAACGTTGGCATAAAAAAGTTTTAGAAAAAAATGCTGAAAAATTAAAGCATCAAACCATTAGAGAAATACTGTTTAATGAGTTACAACCAGATTCAGTAATGAAAATTTATTTTAAAGATCTCACGGCTAAAGCGTATAGAAAGAACTCTATACTAATGTTCACTGCGATTGTTGTGTTTTCAACACTAACCACTTTTATGGTAAGCATAGATCACTATTTTGGAATATAACTTCTTAGCTACGTTTTGAATATATCTTAGATTAGAAGACTAATTTAGTAAGATATTTAATTAAAGAAATAAAGAGATTATTATATGGAAAATTTAAGTAATTCTGAAGAAAATAAATATACAGCTAAAATTTTCAGCTATGATAATTCAGATTCACCTGTAAGCTTTGATGATGAGAGAATTATTCTATTCTATCGTTTTTTAAACCCTAAAATAGATAGATTTCGTTTGCCTAAAGCACACCTTATACCTTTAAAGCAGTTTGTTCATGATACTTTAAAATATAGTATTATTATTGCCATAGTTTTATTTTTGTGTAATTTTAGGTTAGATCTTAATTTTGGGCAATGGATCATGGTATTAGGTGCAAGCATTTCAGCTATTGTTTTGTCTCAACTTTACGGTTTAATACTGTATATGCGCCACAAAGATGAATGTGACCAATATCTAAAATGGAGACAATACCTTAAACGTAAAGGTATTACACGTGACTATCAAGTAAAAGCAGCTTTAGATTTTGAAGATACTGATGGTACATTAAATGACTACATTACTAACTATGTACAAAAACACCAAATACGTAGTTATTGTTTGTTTGTTATAGTTATGCTATCACTTTCAATTTTTGCCCAATCAACTTTTGTAAGATACATTGCTTCAGATTCAACGCGTGATCAAAACATTGGATATTTTACAAAAAACAAAACACTAGGTACGGTTACAAGCTCAGAATATAGTTTTGGTGATTATAAAATAAATATAAATTATATTAACTCTGAAGGTATAACTAAAGATACCTATTATCGCACTGACAGTAATTTAAAAGTTGGTGATGTGGTTGATTTAGCTTATGTTGAACATGGTAATGCTGCTCGACCTGTATTGATTACATCCATACCAAAGTACACTCTATTTTGGGGATTAGCGGATATTTTATGTGTTATATTTAGTTTTATAATTTTTATAAAAAATTATTGGCATAAAAATTAAATAATTTTTAATTATCAATCTTATCATCTAAAAGCACGAATTCAACTTCGTGCTTTTTTGTAAGTATCAAACCTATTTTTTTATTAGTAACATTATAAGCAAAAGTTATAAAACAACTCATTATACTAACATCATATTCAATGCAAGTTTCAACTACAAAATTATAAGCAATCAAGATAGACATCGGATCTAAGTTCTTAGGTCTAATCACAAAAAAATCATTATCATCAATTGATGAAAGACTATATATATCAAATCCTGAAGCATAACAAATAACAATAGCAGCGAATGTTAAGCAATCTTTATTTACACGAGTAAGATTATCAGCTTTAAAATTGGTACACAGTCTCACTCTTTTATTAACAGTTTTAACTCCATAATAATCCGAAATAAAACGTAATAATCGCTTATATAAAGTCGAACTTGTATTTGGTACCAAACAACTTATCAATCTAACAATCCATTCAATTTGCATTCCCTTGAACAAAAGACCTTGCATAAAAACATGTAAAAGTGCTTCATATTCATCAACAGCTAATTCAGCAGAGAACACTTCCCTACAACCAGAAATACTAGGAACGTATTCGTTAGATTGATAAAAAACTTTATCCTTAAAATGTTCCACTAATACACTTTTTAAATGACAAAACGAATTATCAAATAAATATTTAAGTCTAATTTTTTCAACTGAGGTAGTGTATTTAATATCACTAGAATTAAAATGATTTTTTGAATGTAACTTTTCTATCATTGCTAATAAATCATTTAACATAGGTTTAGCAAGGAGCTTAATTAAATTATTAGATACCTTTAAAGCTGACTTACAGATTAAGCTATTGCTAAGAACTAAATCAGAACTAAGTAGCGGTAACTGTAAGATATCTACACCATGAATATTCAGACACTTATCTTTTAAAGATAATATTTTATACAAGCTGCTAAAACCAACATCTACAATTGCATTTTCTTGAACCCACAATCTTAAAAACTCATATTCTATTGTTGAAAACAAATGTATAGCAAAATCACAATTACCTAATATATCTGCTAACGAGTTACTTTCAATTATGCTAGTTTTACGTTTGATAATAGTAAGAGAATCTCGAAAATTAATTAATGCTTGAGTATTAGGTATACCTCTAAATTCTTTAGGAATAAGTTCTCTTATTTTTCTATTCAAATTGATTCGAAAGTTCTCCATAATGACATACTTTTTATGAGAATTTTTGCAAAATGAAATTTTTTCAACTTTATATATTTGCAAGCATTTGCTTTGCAAATCATTGTAATACTTGAACCTTAACCATAAATAATAAAGGGATGGATCCTTAACAAAGGGGATTAATTGACGTGCCAACACTCTAAAATCGGACATAATTGTAGTTTGTCTTTTATCAATAATGCTTAAACTTGTTCCAAATAAATAATTTAAATCCGTAATGAATGGGTACACCTTTGACAAACAATAAAAATCTATTTGCTTATATATTTCAAGGAAAGTGTTTGATTTGTTGCTTTGCACTACAGTAATTCCTACTATGTTCCTAACAATTATGCAAAACAAAGAGTATCAATTATTATTTATGTGTTCTTTAAAAGCTTAATAAATATTTACATACAAATTAAAAGTGCTAACTAATTATTTATTCTCTACATTTCAAACGTTAAAGCCTAATTAACTTATATAAGCTAATTTTACGCACCACCGTACCATATTCACTACAACAAAATATGTCATAAAATATTTAATACTGACACATTCTAAAAGTAATTAACTAACATGAAAAAACAAGAAGCATTTATTTTGTTGAGGCCCTTGCTGAATATAGCAAGAAGCTTTTCAAAAGTGAAATCGCCTATAATTGAAACTAATAGAATAAAAATTATTAATCTGACAATGGAGTTAGAACACCTTGACGCCGTAATTTTAGGTAATTTTTTACCGCCAACAGATTATAAAGAGAAAAATATATGGCAAATTATTTGTACTTCTAATTTGTTAAGTTTTACGGGTGAATCAATTTTAAGATTCTATAATGAATTATGTCTAAAGCTAATACCTAAAAATAAAATTTCCCCAATTTTAGCTCAACTACCAATTCCTTTAGATTTAATTATACAAAATATAGATCCAAACAAATTAACAGTTCCTGAAACTGCGATGGCATATCTTAATTATTTATTACAAAAAATTCATTATGTCAGCAATCACATTAATTTTGCCCAAACTAGTTTTTTTGCTCGTAAAAACCAGCACTCCCAAAACCTATCATTTGTATATGCACAAAAGCTCTATCAATTAGGAGTATCTTTTGCAACCATAACAGCCTTAATTGATAAAAGAATGACAAATTTGGCTATAAGAAACAGAATTAGGAGTAACTACTACCGCCGGGCTAAAGGATTTTTAAGCGCTCTAAATTCAGTCCAACGATTAAGAAGAATAAAGCCACAAAGTTGTATAAATAATTTAAGTAAAGGAGATTTTATGATTTTACACCTTGTTACTTCTGCTTTATTTATGTTGCACACAAAAAATTTACCTAACAATATTGAACAAATAAACATTTGTGTGTTATTAACTTTTTTTAAGGAATGCTACAATTATTTAAAAAACATTAATGGATTGCCTAAACATGGTCATTTTACAAAATTTGAAAATCTTGCAAATATGCTAAGTTGCATTATTAATAGAATATGTATAGAGAAAGAAGAGTTCGTTTTTGAGAGTTATATTCCCTATGGTATTCCACACTATATTTTTACAGAAATGCCTATAAAGACTCAAGACTACTTACATGCAAAATTAACAAAAAATCAAAAACAAGAACTATCAATGTACTTTCGATATATTAACAACAAATTTTCTCCGAAATCTAATTCAATTTTTTGCAAAAATAACCTTTAGATAAAACACTCCAACAAGAAAATTATTATTAAAAGCAAAACCATTCTTATAATTACGCTTAACAAATTATTAATTTTGTATCATTATTGTATTAAACATATTGATATTTTGATATATAATGTTAAGACAGTTTTAAGTCTTGCAGACAAAAAGCTAAAATATTATGAAGGATATACATGATGATAAAACAAACTTTATTAGCAACTACTATTGCTTTAGCATTTAGTTCAAACATTGCATTCGCAGACACTCTTAACGATACAGATAATCACCCTCACGATAATGCCTATAATGTAAATGTTGAATCAGAAATTTTCACCTATATTGGTATAAGAGGTGGTATAAATTCTTATGATGTAGGCAATTCATGCAGTGGCACAAGTTCTGATGCAACAAATATTGACTCAGGTTCATCAGAATCAATAACAGATTGCGGTAGTTTTTCACATAAAGAAGGCTTCTTTGGTTCTCCATTTATTGGACTTGGCTATCGTCAAGCTCGTTGGGGTGTACGTGGTGAATTTGAAGCTAATTTTTACCAAAACAAAGAATGGAAAGATAGCATCGGCTACACTTTAAGTGATCAAGATGATAATACAACTCAATATTGGAAACCTGTTACAGCTAAGCTTTCTGCAAAATCTTATATGATGAACTTCTATGGTGATTTTTATGCTGCTAAAAATAGTGTGTTCTATTTAATGGGTGGTTTAGGCGCAAGTCATCTTGAATTAGATGTACCATTTGTTAGCGACTATGGATTAGATGACAATGGTAAAGCTTACATTAACACAAGAAGTAATAGCGAATCTAAGACTCACTTTGCATACCAAGTTGGCATCGGTGCTCAATATTACCCTATTAGCCATTTAGGTCTTGATTTAGGTTTCCGTTACCAAGATCTAGGTAAAATCCAAGGTTTAGATGTTTCTGATCTTCAATTTTACGTTGGTGCGCTTACCCGTTTCTAGTAATAAATTAAATTTTTTTGTTTATTTTGTCTAAAATAAATGAAATTTAATTAACAATTTTAATAGCTACACAATTTGTGTGGCTATTTTTATAAATAAAATTTTACTACTCCAAAAAGAAAACACGCTAATCTAATATAAATCCATCTATACTAAATTAAACGTGTTTATAAAACTATAAGCAAAAATACAATTATTCTATAATTACTTTACTTCGTATACAGCTGTTATACTATCACTAAAAATTACATCATCTGGACGATATACAGGATCATAATCATTTATGCTATCACCTTGAGAATTTTTACTTAATGACATCGTTCTCATCATCCTAGCATCATTATTACTATATGTTGTATCATAAGTAATAGAACTAATCCCATTAATTTTAACATTAAATCCTTCAGCTACAGATTTAGCCTTTTCCCTAGCATCAACAATTGCTAACTTTCTAACTTCCATCCTTGCTTTACTTTCATTCTTAACGCTATAACTAACATTAGTAATTTGGTTTAATCCACTTTTTACAGCTATTGCCATAATTTGAGGTATCTGATTAAAATCAGAAGTCTTTATACTCATAAAACGTCTTGAAGTATAACCACGTAAAATTCTTTTACCATCAATGTAATCATATGTAGGAGTTACTGTAATATCCTCAGCTACAATATCTTTGTCATTGGTGACTAAACCTTTAAGATTTTCTACCATAGTGCTTATTGCTTTTTCAGATTTAGATCTTGCTTCATCCACAGTCGGTGCTAAATATACTGCACCAGCGTTAACTGTAGCCACATCCGGTTTAACAGCAATTTCAGCAGAACCAACTACTGATAATTCACCTAAACTATCATCTGCTAATGCCGGTAAAGGCAAAGTAATCATAGCTACTAATGTTATAGCACCCAAAAGCTTTGAAGTTTGTAACATTATTTTTATCCTTTTAGTTAAATAACAATTTTTTACTTTTCTTATAGACTAATAATTTTAATGTAAAGTTCCATTTTTACAAAAGAACCAATTTTTAAACAAAAAAATATTACTACTATTATTGCAACAATGTAATCATAACATTTTAAATAAACACAATTACTTAAAAACAATTTAACTCGCACCAAATTTTTACAATTTTTTATCTTTATAGGCTTTTGTGATAAGATGCTAGCCAATTAGCTTTTAATTGGTAATATCAAATGTCATATGTTTTGCTTTTCTTAAGTGCAGCAATTGTAAATAATTTTGTGTTAGTTCGATTTTTAGGTATTTGCCCTTTTATTGGAGTTTCAAAACAACTAAGTTCGGCAACTGGCATGGGGTTAGCTACAACTTTTGTGTTAGTACTCACTTCAATGTTATGCTTTGTAACAGATAAACTTATTCTTCAACCTTTTGACATAACAGAATTGCGTCTTCTAAGTTACATTGTATTAATTGCAGCTGTAGTTCAATTTACAGAACTAATGGTTAAATATATAAGTCCAGAAATATTTAAACTACTTGGTATTTTTTTACCGTTGATAACAACAAATTGTATTGTACTTGGCCTTGCAATCCTAAACATAACCTTAAACTATAACTTCTTAGAAGTAATCATCTTTAGCTTCGGAGCTGGAGTGGGTTTTTCTTTAGTGCTTGTAATATTTGCTGCAATGAGAGAACGTATTGCACGTTCAAATGTACCTACTCCATTTAAGGGTAGTGCAATTGCGCTTATAACAGCAGGACTTCTTTCAATGGCCTTCATGGGTTTTACAAACCTTATAAATCAATAATAGGCAAACATAATCATGATTAGTACTTTTCTTATTATTCTCACCTTTACTTTTGGTGTCTTTATTTTAGGCGTTCTATTAAGTCTAGCAGCAAAAAAATTTAATGTTGAGCCAAAAGATCCTATGCAACATTTAGTAGAAAGATGTCTACCAGGTGTTCAATGTGGACAATGCGGCTATATTGGCTGTGCTGAATATGCTAATGCAATTATTCTTGAGCATGCACCAATTAATCTTTGTACTCCAGGCGGCGATGCAACTATCAAGGCTTTAGCTGATGTAATGCATATGCCTATACCTGAAGTCTCAAATAATAATGATGAAAACAATCATGACATGATTGCTTATATTCACGAAGATAAATGTATAGGTTGTACTAAATGCGCAAAAGCCTGCCCTTATGACGCTATAATGGGCAAAATTAAAGAACCACACAAAGTAGACGAAAATTTCTGTACAGGTTGTAAAAAATGCATAGAAACATGCCCAACTAAATGTATTGAAATGAAGACTGTTGAAGTCACAACAGATACATGGAATTGGGACATTTCCGAAAAGGAGATGACTAAAAATGACTAGATGGGATCATATTAAAAATGGACAAATATACTCCTTTAAAGGAGGTATATATCCATGTGAACATAAGCATACAAAAACTGTTGCTAGTATTGAGCTAGGTATTCCTGAACTTCTCGTTTTACCATTAAAACAACATAGTGGAAGTGCGGCTGAAGTACTTGTTAAGGAAGGGCAACATGTTTTGGCGAATGCACCACTAACTGCACCCAAATCAACTATGCAAGTTCCAATTCATGCGCCTGTATCTGGCACAATTGTATGTCTTGGGAATAAACCTATTGCACATCCAAGTGGCCTAACAGAACCTTGCATCGTCCTTTCACCAGATCCTGTAGATAAACAAGAAAAATTTTTAAACCAAGCTTATCCAAATTATTTAAACGAAGATCCTGTAGTTTTATTACAACACATAAAAAATATGGGAATTGCAGGTTTAGGAGGCGCAGGCTTCCCTACAGATGTAAAATTAAGATCTAGTGTATGTAACGATACACCTTGCGAATTACTTATTATTAATGGAGCTGAATGCGAGCCATATATCACTTGTGATGACAGACTAATGTGCGAACGCGCCTCAGAAATAATAGATGGAATAAGTGTCTTACAACATGTATTAAAACCTAGATATACAGTAATAGCAATTGAAGATAATAAACCAATGGCTATTCAAACTATAAATAATGCCATTTCTACTAAAAAAATTAATGACATTAGAGTCACAGCATTACCTGTTAAATATCCTTCTGGTGCTGCACGAAATTTAATTAAAATTATTACTGGAATTGAGGTTCCTTACAGCGCTCGCTCAAGTAGCTATGGTGTAGTAGTACAAAATGTAAGTACTGCTTTTGCTGTAGGAGAAGCTGTAATTAAAGGACAACCTCTTGTTAAAAGAATGCTTACTGTCGCTGGTGAAGCATTAGCAAAACCTGGTAATATTTGGGCTTTTTTAGGTACATCAATATTAGACCTACTTAATGCATGTGAATTTAAAGCCCCTACTCAACCACGTATAATTGTAGGTGGACCTATGATGGGTTTTACCTTAATCAACGCTAACGTGCCTATAATCAAAACAACTAATTGTATACTTGCACCAGATGCAAGTGAAATAAAGCGTATTAAACCACAAGTAGACTGCATCCATTGTGGTCGTTGTGCGAAAGTATGTCCATCAAGACTTGTTCCATATGAATTGTATGATTATTGTGTAACTGAAGAGCACGAACGAGCATTAAAAAATGGTTTAAAAAGCTGCATTGAATGTGGTTGTTGTTCTTTTGTATGCCCTAGTGCCATACGTTTAGTGGAAAGCTTTAGACAAGAAAAAGCTAAAGTAAAAGCGGAAAACAAACGCACTACTAAACTTGAAATTGCACGTGAACGTTTTATACAGAAAAAAATACGCTTAGAAGAAGAAGAAAAGCTTCGAGCAGAACGTAAAGCAGCTGCACTAGCTAAAGCAAAAGCTATGCAAGAAGCTAAAGCAAAGCTCGCAAATGATGATAAAACTAATTCCAAAAATGGAGCCATAAAATAATGAGTACTAAACTTTCACTTGAAAATGCACCTCATGATTTAAGTATAAGTGCTACTGGTTGCATTATGCGCACCGTGATATTAACCTTGGTTCCTGCTTTTTTTGCATGCATGTACTTTTATGGTTGGGGCATATTTATAACCCTTTTAATTTGTCTAACTAGTTGTTTAACAACAGAAGGGATTATACTCAAACTAAGAAATCATAATATAAACAGATTGTGGCGAGATTCATCAGCAATGGTTACAGCTGTTTTACTAAGTTTCACCCTACCTCCACTACTCCCTTGGTATCTATCAGTTATAGGTTGTATTTTTGCAATAGCCATTGTTAAACATACATTTGGCGGTTTAGGGCAAAATATATTTAATCCAGCAATGGGCGGTTTTATATTCTTATTAGTTAGCTCACCTTTAGCAATGACTGATTACGTAAACGCTGTTCCAGGCAATTGGAATAATCTAACCATAACTAGAGCAAGTTCTATCATTTTTAATGTAGATAAAGAAAATGTTATTAAGCAAACTCAACAAGATACCATTGCATACATTGCTGATTTGCATAATTTAGGAGAATTGTCTGTTATTGCTGATGGATTTACAGGTTCAACATTTTTAGTTGATGCTAAACATGAACAACCTGAACATAATGTAGAAAACTATACAACAACCCACATGAATTCAATTCTAACCTATAATTTTTTAGCACATCTTATTACAGGATTATGCTTTATTATAGGTGGCATTTATTTAATCTTTAAGCAGATCATTGATTATAGAATACCTCTTGGTTTTATTGGAACAGTCCTCATAGTTTCTACAATTTGCCATTCATTAGATCCACAAAGTTTTTTACCTCCTTTTTACCATATAGTTTTTGGAGCAACTATTTTTGGATCGTTTTATATTTTAACGGATCCTGTTACAGCAATATCAAAGCCTGCAGGTGCATATATATTTAGTATAACAATTGGGATTATATTCATTGTTATTAGGAATTTTGGAGGTTACCCAGATGCTGTAGCTTTCAGTGTACTTTTAGGTAATGCTGTGGCACCTTTAATTTCAATTCTTACAAAACGTCGTGAATTTGGAGCGGGTTCTAAATCAGGAGCTTTATATGACAGAGAATAATCTTCATACCTTAAAGGTAGGCATAGTTTTAGCTGTAATTACAGCAGTATGCTTAACGTTAGTTTTTACTGTAAGTAATTTAACTCATGACGCTATACTAGTTGCTCGTGATCATGATAAAAACCAACGTTTTATAAAACTCCTACCTAAAGGAAGTTTTAATAACAGTCCTATACGTGAATGCTATTTAGTGCCAAATTTTGGGAATGAACCAAAAGAAGTTTATATCGCCAAAAAAGACAATGTTATTACAGGATATGTTATAAACTACGACATAACTGGTGGTTATAGTACTCCTTTTAAAATGATTGCAGGAGTAACAAAAGACGGTGAAATCACCTATATCGATATTGTAGAAACTAATGAAACTCCAGGATTAGGGGATAAAATTCTACGTGGAAAAAGTAATTTTCTTGATACATTTACAGGAGTTAGTCTTTCTAACCGCAATTTTGAAGTAAAAAAATATGGCGGAGATTTTGACTACTTTACAGGAGCCACTGTAACTCCAAGAGCAGTTGTTAGGTCTACAAAGGCAATGCTTGAAGCATTAACCAAAATTGACATAACAAGCTTTCCTCAATGTCCAACTAAGGAAGATTAAAAAATGAGTTCTTACAAAGATATATTTAAAGATGGACTTTGGAAAAAAAATCCAGGTCTAGTTCAACTTCTAGGCCTTTGTCCACTACTTGCTGTCTCTAGCACTGCAACAAATGCGTTAAGCTTAGGATTAGCTACAGTTGTTGTTCTTAGTTTAAGTAATTTTCTAATATCGCTTGTGCGCAATATAGTAATACCTGAAGTACGTATTATTATTTATGTAGTTATTATTGCAAGTTTAGTTACTTGTGTTCAGCTTCTAATGCAAGCCTTTACTCCAGAATTATATACAAAATTAGGTCTCTATATAGCATTGATTGTTACTAATTGCATTATTATTGGCCGTGCTGAAATGTTCGCTGCCAAAAATACTCCAATTAAGGCTTTTGCCGATGGCATTGCAAACGGTGTTGGCTTCACACTAGTACTTCTATGCATAGGTATGATTCGTGAAATAGTTGGGCAAGGCACTGTATTCGCTGGTTTATCAGAATTGATTGGCAAATATGGAGAAAATTTAACATTAACGCTTTTTTCGTCAGATCAAGGTTTGTTAATAGCAATATTGCCACCGGGAGCATTCTTTAGCTTAGGATTACTTTTAGCATTAAAAAATTTTATTGATTGTGGCTTTTCTCGTAAAAAGAATTCCCATTCTCCTGTAACTACAGTTGTCGAAAAGGATAATTCATAAACTTCAGTTTCAATGACTTTTTTATCTTAAGCTCTATCTATTTTTTTAGATAGAGCATTTTATTTCACAAAATTATAAAATAGTATATAACAATAGCACTGTTTAAGTTAATTTAATGCCTTTAAAGATAAAATATCACACTCTTTCAGTGATATAAGAAACACTATTGATAAAGAATTTCTAATGACAATGGCAAAGATGCAAACTCAAGAATTTATCCATATGAGGATAAACTTCAATTTAAAATAATTAAACTTCACATAAAACAAGCCCATTATAAATTACTAGCAATTAAACCTTTAAATATAAACATAATATAAGTATAAAAGCATTATCATAAAATCAATATATTACAGTTTGTATAGTTAAATAAGAAAAAAAATTGTGCTATAATTTTATTAAAAATATAAACAAGGGTTACTGATGGCTTCTCTATCTGTTCTTATTATTACCAAAAATAAGCAAGACGATATAATAAAATGCATTGAATCTGTAAAATCAATTGCGGATGAAATAATTGTTTATGACGGAAATAGCTCTGATAAAACGATTTCCATTGCTTCTGCATGTGGAGCTATTGTTTATGAAGATTCAGATTGGCAAGGATTTGGAATTCAACGCCAAAAAGCTCAAAAGATTGCAACAATGGACTTTTGTTTATGGATAGATTCAGATGAAATTATCACTCCTGAATTAGCTAATGAAATAAAATTTTTTGTAAATGAAAACCACCCTACAAAAATTTTATCTATATCTCGTAAGAATTTTGTACTCAAACGTTTTATACGACATTGTGGTTTTTTTCCTGATCGTGTATGGCGTTTATATCCAAGAGCTCATACTCACTATAATTCAGACCTTGTTCATGAAAAAATTATTCTTAAGAATGATAGCATTCTAATTAATTCTAAAAATAGTTTGCTCCATGACACTTATAAAACACTTGATGAAATGCATAGCAAATTACAGAATTATAGCGAAGAATGGGCAAAAAACCGTTTTAACAAAACGCAGAAAGGTTGCCTTTTTATTACACCATTTATAAAAGCATATTTTTCATTTTTTAAACATTTTTTCATACAAAAGGGATTTTTAGAAGGGAAAATTGGTCTAATTATCTGTTTAAGTATTGCAAAATATACTCAGCGAAAGTATTTTATACTTAGAGAAATTTATAAAAAGAATCAACTAAATAATTAAATATGTTGTGGAACTTATTCATATTAAAGGAATTTATTAATGAAAATTTGTATAGCCGGAGCTGGCTATGTAGGCTTATCTTTATCAACAATGCTTTCAGTTCATCACGAAGTTAGACTTATAGAGATTAATAAGGATAAAATAAAACTTTTAGCTGAAAAAAAATCTCCTATTGTAGATGAGCAAATTGAAAATTATCTGAAAAATAAAGATTTAAACCTTTTTGTAACTGATGATGCTCAAAAAGCGATGCTCGATGCAGAAATTATATTAATTGCAACTCCTACTAATTATGATCCACAAACAAATTATTTTAACGTAGAATCTGTAGAAGCTGTAATTAAACAAGCAGTTCAATATGCACCAAACGCTGAGATCGTAGTAAAATCAACATTGCCTGTTGGTTTTACAAAAAATGCTAGTGCTAAATTCAATACCACAAAATTACATTTTTCACCAGAATTCTTAAGAGAAGGTAAAGCTCTTTACGATAATCTTCACCCATCTCGTATTATTATTGGTACAAATGACAAAGAATTTGGAAATGTATTTGTTGAACTTTTAGCGCAAAGTTCCGAGGAAGCTGATCCTAATACAATTTCTAGATTAATCGTGGAACCAATGGAAGCGGAATGTATAAAGCTTTTTGCAAACACCTATCTAGCAATGCGCGTAGCATTTTTTAACGAACTAGACACTTTTGCTGTTTCTAAGGGGCTTGATACAGGCAGCATTATTGCTGGTGTATGCATGGATCCTCGCATTGGCGATTTTTATAACAATCCTTCATTTGGTTATGGTGGTTATTGTTTACCAAAGGACACAAAGCAATTACTTGCAAATTATCAAGATGTACCAAACACACTTATTGAAGCTATTGTTAGTTCAAATACCACACGTAAAGACTTTATTGCTCAAGAAATTTTTAAATTAAATCCTCGTACAGTGGGAATTTATCGTTTGGTAATGAAAAGCGGTTCTGATAATTTTAGATCATCTTCAATTCAAGGTATTATGAAGCGTTTAAAAGCTCGTGGAATTGAAGTTGTAATTTATGAACCAAAACTTGCTGATGATAATTTCTTTAATTCACGTGTAATAAAAGACATTAACGAATTCAAGAATGTTTCAGATATAATAATATCTAACAGAAGTAATTCTGAATTATCTGATGTAATAAACAAGGTATATACTAGAGACTTATATCATAAAGACTAATGATAATTAGTTTGTCACTCTTCAAAATTAAGGGTGGCAATAGTCTAAAATAAAATAAGGTTTATTGTTATGTTGAAATCTGTGGCTCATGTTAATCTTGCCAAAGGCTTTCGTGGTGGCGAACGCCAAACGGTGCTTCTCATAAAGTATTTAAAATACCGCAACCCGGAAATTCACCAATACCTTATATGTCGCCATAATAGTGAAATTAAAAAATATATTACAGATATACCTGATTTATCAGTAATTGAAGTAGGTTGTGAACTACAAGGTCATATAGCTTTAGCAAATAAAGCTGATATTCTTCAAGCACATGAAGCTAAAGCTGTTCATTGGGTCGCTATTCACCACCTACTCTATAAGATACCTTATGTAATTACTAGACGAGTTCCACAACCAGTAAGCAATAATTTCTTTAACCGTTATTCTTTTTCAACAGCATCTGCAACAATTGCCATATCAAACGCCATTCGAGAATCTATAATTTTGAGTTTTGGCAAAGATGTGAACTTTAGTGGAAAAATTAATTTAATCTATTCTGTACTTGCGCATATGGAGTCTAATCCTCAAGAAGTTGCAAAGATAAAAGCTCAATACGCAAATAAATTCTTGATTGGACACATTGGAGCCTACGTTGATAAACATAAGGGACAAAAGGTTCTTATTCCAGCTGCTAAGCGCTTTATAGCTAAACATCCTGATGCAAGATTCATATTTCTAGGCAATGGCCGCGACGAAGCAGAATTACGCAAACTAACTGCTGATACACCAGAAATTGAGTGGCTTGGTTTTAAAAATAATATTGTTGATTATATTGATAGTCTTAATTTATTTGTATTTCCATCGAGAAACGAAGGTTTAGGATCTGTACTTTTAGACATAATGGATCATAGAGTACCTATTGTCGCATCCAATGTTGATGGGATTCCTGAAATTGTAAAAGATCATGAAACAGGATTATTATTTCCAAATGGAGATAGTGACTCTCTATACAATTCTCTTGAAGAAATATATGCATCAAAGGACTTACAACAAAGCCTTGTAGAAACTGCAGAAAAGAAACTAACACGTTTCAAACCTGAATTTCAAGCCAATTACTATACTGAACTATATAATCAAATACTCGAAAACAATAATTAAAAAGTATTAGGTCTAAAATCCTCCATTTAGACCTTTTTAAAATTCCATGGCATG
>CAZTNG010000028.1:17788-23465 GCA_964615195.1 uncultured Enterobacterales bacterium | reverse complement strand
GAACGAAATAATATTAAGGATAAAAAATCAATATTAAAAACTATTGAGAAACTATTACTAATTTTAGATATTCATTGTTCTCGAAAATATACAATAAAAAAACCTCTTAATTTTTTAAGAGGTTTTGAGATTAATATAAAATATTAAGCAAGCTTAACGTCTAAATCAGCACTAACTTCAGCAACTTTCTTAGTACCATCAACCTTTACAAAACGACAAATACCTTTAGCAGCTTTCTTTGAATAGAATTCAACTAATGGTTCAGTCTGAGAATGATATACGTCTAAACGAGCACGTACTGTTGATTCTTCGTCATCTTTACGAATAACTAATTCTTCACCTGTTACATCATCCTTGCCTTCTACTTTTGGAGGATTAAATACAACATGATATGTACGACCTGAAGCTAAATGTACGCGACGACCACTCATACGCTTAACAATTTCTTCATCTGGTACAACAATTTCAACAACAGCATCAATACCAATACCGTTAGAATCAATAGCTTCAGCCTGAGGGATTGTACGAGGGAAACCATCAAATAAGAAACCATTAGCACAATCAGCTTGAGCTACACGATCCTTAACTAAACCAATAATGATTTCGTCAGAAACGAGTTGGCCTTTATCCATAACTTCCTTTGCCTTTAAGCCAAGTGGAGTACCAGCCTTAATTGCACTACGAAGCATGTCACCGGTAGAGATCTGAGGAATATTATACTTCTGCATTAAATACTGAGCCTGAGTACCCTTACCTGCACCTGGTGCACCTAAAAGAATGATACGCATTTACTAATCCTTCTAAAATATTAATATCAAAAAAACTTCTGCTATTATAAAACAATATCATTTAAATGACTAATGTAAAAATATAATTTAATTCATGTTATTAATCTGTACATGAAGATAGTAATGCATATTGCTTAATAATTATTTATCAATAAACTTAAAATATTTTAAGTATTTCGCCATTTATTGCTATAAACGTACAATTACTCTTTGTCTACCTTATTTATTTAATATAAAACTCAATCACGGAAGATCGTTCCTTGAAAAAAGCTCTTTAAAAACCAAAGTCCCCTAAAAAGTTTTAGGGGACTTAGAATAATGCGCATGATTTATACGCATTATTTGCATATCAAGATAAATTAGCCTAATAATAATTCATTCAAGCGCTTAACAAATGAAGATGGATCCTTTAAACCACCCTGGTCTGAAAGCATTGCTTGATCAAGAATTAACTGAGCCCATTTCTTGAACTGTTCAGCATCAGTTTGTGCACTCATCTTTTTCACCAAAGCATGCTCTGGATTAATTTCAAGAACAAACTTTTCTTCAGGAAGTTTTTGGCCTGAAGCTTCAAGTAAGCGACGCATCTGTGCAGTCATCATTGCGTTTGAATCGCTTATTACACAACTTGGAGTATCTACTAGACGAGATGAAACCTTAACGTCTTTAATAGAATCACCTAAAGCATCCTTTACACGTTTAACCAAGTCTTCTGATTCCTTTGCAATTTCTTGCTGCTTAGTCTTATCTGCTTCATCTTCAAGATCACCTAACTGAAGATCTGATGCTGTTACAGAAATAAATTTCTTATCATTATATTCAGAAACCTGCTGCATTACCCATTCATCAACACGTTCCCACATAAGCAACACTTCAACACCCTTTTTCTTGAGTGCTTCAAGATATGGACTTGTAGAAGCTGCTTGATATGATTCACCTGTAATATAGTAAATATTCTTTTGCTTTTCAGGCATACGTGAAATGTAATCATCTAAAGATACATCCTGTATATCTGAATCATTGTGTGTTGAAGAATAACGCATAAGTTTAAATACATCGTTCTTGTTATCTGTATCTTCAACAAGACCTTCTTTTAATACTGAACCGAACTGAGTCCAAAATGTTGCATAATCAGCTTTATCTTCTCTCTTAGCGAGTTTTTCAAGCATCTGTAAAGTCTTTTTAGTACAAGCCTTACGAAGTGCAGATGAAATCTTGTTATCCTGTAAAATTTCACGTGATACGTTAAGAGGTAAATCATTAGAATCTAAAACACCCTTTACGAAACGAAGGTAGCTAGGCATAAATTGATCAGCATCATCCATGATAAACACACGCTGAACATAAAGCTTTAAGCCATGTTTCTGTTCACGATTAAACATATCCCAAGGAGCACGCTTTGGCACATAAAGTAAATTAGTGTATTCTTGAGAACCTTCAACCTTATTGTGAGTCCAGCAAATTGGCTCATCATAATCATGGCTAATATGCTTATAGAATTCCTTATATTCTTCATCAGTAATGTCTTTAGGGTTACGAGTCCAAAGAGCCTTAGCATCATTAACCTGTTGCCATTCTGTATATTCAGCAGGTTCTTCTGTTTCACCCTCTTTCTTTTCTGGATGAACTGTTGTTAGCATTTGAACAGGAACACTAATATGATCAGAGTACTTACTTACAGCTGAACGAAGTGTCCATTCCTGCATAAAGTCTTCTTCATCATCACGCAAACTTAATATAACATCTGTACCACGTTCTGATTTTGTAACATCACTTACTGTGTATTCACCATTACCATCAGACTCCCAACATACAGCTTCGTTTGCAGCAACTTTAGCGCCACGGCTAATTACTGTTACTTTATCTGCAACGATGAAAGCAGAATAAAAACCTACACCAAACTGACCAATAAGCTGTGAATCTTTAGCTTTATCGCCTGTAATATTCTTGAAGAATTCAGCTGTTCCTGATTTAGCAATAGTACCAAGATGGGAAATAGCATCTTCCTTAGTCATACCGATACCATTATCAGAAATGGTAAGAGTCTTTTTATCCTTATCTACAGATAAACGAATACGCAATTCTGTGTCATTGCCATAAACTGAAGGATCTTCGAGAGCGGTAAAACGAAGCTTGTCAATTGCGTCTGATGCGTTTGAAATAAGCTCTCTTAAAAAAACTTCCTTATTTGAATAAAGACTATGAGCTAATAAATGTAATAACTGTTTAACTTCAGTTTGAAAACCATGCTTTTCAGCTGCCATGATTAAATCCCTTCATAACTATGAATCGCCATTAGATTTAACTATTAAATTCAAAACCATTGCTGTTTAATAGTAAAAACTAAAGACATAACAAATTAATGGTGTTTTCCACCGCTGTTATATAAATGGGGATTAGATAAAATAATTCAAGTCAAAAACAAAAATTTTTTAAATAAAGTGCGTTATATCTTATAACATAGAAAAGCTGTACAAAATTAATTACCTAAATTTAAGCTAAAACTTAAAAAAGATATTAAATAGAATTTAATTTTATCTTCTTATAATTTGAAATACTAAAAGATAAAACGAAATAAACAACAATTGTCCCTAAAATTACATTAATACTAGCAATACCAGGCAATATTCCGCAGGTTAAGCCTAAGCAAATACTTATAAAAGCCACCAGATTGCACTTTTTAAAAACTGTATTCTCAAAATCTTTTACTGCATATTTTCGTCTGTTCACTAGAAAATAATCAGCAATTATTACAGCTCCTAATGCAGGAATAATAACGCTTAACAAAGTTAACATAAATATAAAATTATTATAAAGAATTACTGAACAAGCTGTAGCAATCCCCCCATTAACTAATACTAATATGTTTTTCCTAATTCCTGTTATATTTGAGAGAGCTAAACTTGCAGCATAAATTGTGTTGTCATTCGTTGTCCAAATATTAAGTGCTAACACTAAAACGCCAGGCAAAATCAAACCTTGAGTAATTAATACCTCTGCAATATCAGAATTACCCGTCGATAATGCTCCAATAGCACCAAAACTAAACATAATTATAGTACCCAAAAAGAAAGCAACCATCGTTGAAATTATTGCAATTTTTAGACTTTTAGAAAAACGCGTAAAATTGGGAGTAACCGTTCCTCCTGCTACGAATGTTCCTACAACCAAACCAACAGCAGTACTAATTCCCATGGAATTTATTTCAGTTACATTTATAATATTATCTAAACCACCTACAGATGAAATAGATAAATAAGAAGAATAAATTCCTAATACTGCTATAGCAGGAACAGCAACAAAGCTTAATAATGCTAAGGCCTTGACGCCATAATATGCTGAACCTATCATTAGTAATCCAGAAAATATAATTATAGGCCATTCTGGTATATCCCAAAGCCTAGTTAACGGATTTGCTAACATCACAAGGCTTACACCAAACCAACCAACTTGTGTTATTCCTAGAATACTTGACACAAAATAAGAACCATATTTCCCAAAAGAATACCTAGCCATAAGATCTGTTGATAAACTAGTTTTTGCCGAAATATAAGCTAATAAGGAAATATAAATTGATAAAATAAGATTGCCGGCAATTATTACTAGTACTAAGGTGTTGAAACCTAATTTTGTGCCTAATTGTCCTCCAGTTAACATACATCAAGTATGAAAGGTAAAACCAAGCATAATAAGAAGCATTGGTAATAAACCTTTTTTATCCTTATTAGCAACTGGACTTACTGAATAATCGTGGTCTTCATATTTAATCATAGGAGTATATTTTTATATAATAAGAATTAATCTATTTTTGTAGAATATAACTTATTCATTCATTTTAAAAACAAACCATTAAATTCAATTCTTATTTTTAGATATAAATTAGATTATCTTGCTAAAAGCACATTGAGCTAGAATTAAATTCTAGTTAATAAAAGGTCGCAAATAATGCGACCTTAAATAGAAATATTATAAAGGACGACGACCGGATAATGAACGAGTCAAGGTCGAGCCATCAATTGAATCTAGATCACTTCCTACAGGGATACCTCGCGCAATCCTGCTCGCTTGAACACCATATCGTTCTGCTATATGACCGATATAATGCGCTGTAGCATCACCTTCTACTGTAGAATTGGTGGCAAGAATAATTTCCTTAAAGTTTCCTGTAGATAAAGTTTTTTCAAGATCCTCTAAATGAAGCTCTTTTGGACCAATACCATCTAGTGGTGAAAGATGACCGTGTAATACAAAATATGTACCACTAAACTCCTCTGTTTGTTCTATCGCTAAAACATCAGCAGGTGATTCAACAATACATATCATACCAACAGCAATTCGTTTTGGATCATTACAAATTTCACAAACATCATTTTCACAATAACAATGACAATGATGACAATAACCAATAGTCATAGCTTTTTTTAAAGTATCACTTAATTGTAGAGCGTCAGATCTATGCAAATCCAACAAATTAAAGGCTATTCTTTGCGCTGATTTTGGACCAATACCAGGCATAACCTGTAAGTCACGAATCAAATCTTCAAGTAATGGACTAAACTTCATTTAGATACTCTTTTTATGATATTAAAATGGAAGCTTAAAACCTGGAGGTAAAGCCATACCATTAGTTACCTTTGCCATTCTTTCTTTAGAATAATCTTCTAAACGACGAACAGCATCATTGCAAGCAGCAACTAATAAATCTTCACACATTTCTTTATCATCTTGAAAAACAGAATCATTGATTTCAATTTTTGAAACATGATGTTCTCCATCCATTGTTACCTTGACCATTCCGCCACCAGATTCACCAGTAGTTTCAAATGCTGCAATGTCTTCTTGAGCCTTCTGCATGCGATCTTGCATGACTTGAGCCTGCTTCATCATAT
>CAZTNG010000028.1:0-17778 GCA_964615195.1 uncultured Enterobacterales bacterium | reverse complement strand
TTACCAAACATAATAATATTTTCCTTATACAGTTGTGTTTGCTTTTTCTTCTACAAGCTCAAATATTGCACTTGATTTATCCAAATCCAATTCATTTACGAGCCTATTAAAATTCTCATTATTACAAAGTTCACTATAACGTTGAGCTTTGAAATTCTCATAAAATTTAGTACAAAGATCAATAGGAGAACCTTCTATTGATTGATCATCTACTAAATTAATTTCCACTTTAGTATCTTTTTGTAAATAAGCACAAACAGCTTCTTGTAAATTTTTATCAAAATCTAAATTTAAACAATAACTAAACTGTCTCGGCATTAAAATACTCCAAGAACCATCAGCATTAATAATTCGTTTTGTATTCATGGCAAATGCCATATTTGCATCACTTAATTCTAAACGTCTAAGTAATACAGCATATTCATCAGTAATACTATCAATAAAGCTATACTCTCGCCTTATTAATCTTCCATTGATTACATTCTTATTACGAGTTTTTTTAATATTATCACTAATGGAATCGCCTTTACTGATTTTTAAATTCATATTAGTATAACTTACACTATTTACGCGATCAATTTCCTCATCACCATCTGCTGAAAAATCATCTAGCGTAATCTGAGGAGTTTCATCACCTATAGCATCTAATGATTCGTTATAACTATTATCATCAATATTGCCTGTATTTTTTTCTACAACATTTGCTGAGTTTATTTGAGGAGGTTGAACAGCATTATTGTATACAGGAGCAACTTGAGCTTGAGTATTATTAGTTTGTGTAGCAAATACTTGTGGTTTTACATTTGCATTTTGCGCAAAACCTTCGCTTGAAGGATTTGTTACTAAAGGTCTAGCTGGTAGAGGAATTTTTGCTTCAATTGGAGATTCAGCATTAATAGGAGCAACAGGCCCAGTTGATTGAGCTATTTTCTCTTGCATTCCTGCAACTGAAACAGCTACGGGGGTTTGAGAAGCATCACTATTACCAATAACAGCAGCTATAGGTTTAGAAACATGAACCATTTGTTGCTGATTTCTAATAAGCTCTTCACGACCTAGCTGTAAAGCCTTTTGTTCGTTGTTTTTTTCCTGAACTCTTAAGCTTTTCCCAGCCTCAATTTGATATTGTATCTGCTTCTTTTTCTTATCATAAGCTACTTGGTACTCATTAAGCTTAGCCGATAAAGCATCTATATACCCAAATAAATTTGCATATTTTGTATTAATTTCAGAAATATAATCATTAATGGATAAGGTCTTTACAACCTCTGAATTCTGTGGCGGTATCTTTGGAGATGCAGAAACATTTGAAGTTTGTATATTTGCTGCTACAGTTGAAGATGTGCTATTTTGTACTGAAGAGTTGTTTTTAACAAAATTCTCTGAACTATTGCTTCTACCACTCATAAGTGAATCTAAAGCAAGCAGTGGATTTGGATTATTGTTATCTGTAAGATCAGGGAACTCTATGCGTACATACCCTAAGCATTCAATTTTTTTTTTAAATTAAATGCCAAAAGGCGAAGCATTGTCATTTCAAATGCAGCTAAACCATCTGGTGAATAAGGTAATTCACGTCTACCTTCTAACACAATCTGATAATATAACTGTAATTCTTCTGGACTAAACTTTTTAGCAAAACCAGCAATAATATCATTTCTCAAACTATAAATATCATCATCTGAACTTGCTATTTGGTAAAGTGCTATATCATGAAAGGCTTTAGCTAAAGATATATGTAATTCATCAAAATCAGGGGTTACAGACCCAACGGTCTTCAAAACCTCCATTAAATTAGAACTATTATTTTCTGCAATTAAATTCAAAAGCTCAATAATGTAAGTACTATCTAGAGTGCCTATCATGTTAGTAACACCCTTAAGCGTTACTTCTCCATTACCCAAAGCTATAGCTTGATCTGTTAAACTCAATGCATCGCGCATACTACCTCTTGCAGCTCTTGCAAGCTCAGTAGTACCCTCATGCTCATAAGTAATATGTTCTAAATCAAGGACATGCTCTAATTGTCCCCTAATGTCTTCAACTGTTAACGCTTTTAACTGAAATTGTAAACAACGAGAAACAACTGTAACAGGTAACTTCTGAGGATCTGTTGTCGCTAGAATAAACTTAACGTAAGCAGGAGGCTCTTCTAAAGTTTTAAGTAATGCATTAAATGAGCTATTAGAAAGCATATGAACTTCATCGATAATATATATCTTGAAGCGACCTTGCATTGGACGATATTGCACATTATCTAATAAATCACGGGTATCTTCTACCTTTGTACGTGATGCAGCATCAATTTCAATTAAATCTGGGAAGGTTCCGTCAGCAATTGCTTTACAAGTTTCACACTCACCACAAGGATGAGCAGTAATTCCATGTTCACAATTAAAACATTTTGCTAAAATTCTAGCTATAGTAGTCTTACCAACACCGCGGGTGCCAGTTAATAGGTAGGCATGATGCAATCTTCCTGTGCTTAACGCATTAGAAAGCGCAGAAAGAACATGCTTCTGTCCAACCATATCCTCAAAGTTTTGAGGGCGATACTTTCTTGCTAGAACTGTATAATCTGACATACCTAATAATTAAACCAATTGATAAAGAAATTGACTAGTTTTGTGCACTATACACTATAACTTAAGATCTCGCAATTAATGCAACTTTAGTGACCTGGAAAATTCAATACTGAAACACATTTTATTTTATATTTATCTTCTATCATCTTTTCACCGCCTAAATCAGGTAGTGATATAGCAAATGCGCAACCTACAGTTTTTCCGCCACAACGATTTACAAGTCTAATAGTAGCATCAATAGTGCCACCAGTTGCAATTAAATCATCAATAACTAAAACTCTTTCACCAGGAAGAATGGCATCCTTGTGTATTTCAATACAACTTTCACCATACTCTAATTGAAATTTCTCTGAATAAACGTCTCTTGGTAATTTACCCTTTTTGCGAACTAGCACAAAACCACAATTTAAGCGACAAGCTACAGCAGCACCAAAAACGAACCCTCTTGCTTCAGTTGCAGCAACCTTTGTTATACCCGCATCAATAAATTCACGTGATAAAATATCACAAAGCATTGGAAAAGCTTTAGGGTTTTCGCATAGTGAAGTAATATCTCTAAATACAATTCCAGCCTTGGGAAAATCCTTAATAGACTTTATAGAATTTTTCAAAAATTCAATTTCGTTACTCATTATTTCTCTCTAAATATTCAATATGTAGTGTTACTACAACTATAACGACGCGTATTATACCTTTACGTAAGCCATCATAAAAGTATAACGAATGAAAAAACCAATAAAAACTTGTGCATAAAAATTATTAAGCATTTTTATGTAAATCAAATAAGCAATAATAAATGAATTTGTTTTAAATAAAAAATAATGACTAAGAGTTATTTAAGCTAACTTTATTATCAAATAATAAAACATATACCATATGTTATATATTATATTTCTATACCTAAAATTTTAGCTAAATCAGAAACATCATTAGCAACAAATTCCGCACCAAACATTGCTAATCCGTTAACGCTTTTATCTTTTAAATAGCCCCAACCTGCTAAAACTGTTGGCATACCTGCATTATGACCTGCTTGAATATCACGTTCATGATCACCTACATAGATACAATTTTTGGGAGTAACATTAAGCTCACGACAAGCATAAAATATAGGTTCAGGACTAGGTTTTGATTCTGCAATCAAATCGCACCCAACAACAGACTTTAAGTTATTAAACTCTTTAAACTTACTTAAGAGTTCAACTGTTAAATGGTGAGGCTTACTAGTTACAATCCCTATAGGAATAGACTCATCGTTTAGTCTTTTAACTAGTTTATCCATATCTTTAAAAAATACTGTACGTTCATTTATATGACTGTAATAGTATGGCAAAAAATCTAGACGCATTTTTTCAAAATCATAATTATCTTGATCTTTTGTTGCAATGCCAGATCTTAATAAAGCACGCATACCATCAGATGCATATTTACGGGCAGTATCATCGTCAATACCCTTAACTACACCATATTTAGCAAGTACATAGTTTGTCGCTAAACCTAAATCAAGTGCAGTATCTAGTAGTGTACCATCTAAATCAAATAGTACTGCCTCATATGGACAGATATTTGTCATAAAACCTCTATAACAAAAATATAAGATGATTATCTAGTATGTTAGAGTACATAAGCAGATTGCATATCAAGTGTAGGTTCACTATTAGGTGAATCATCTAGAGTTAAATTGTAAACTAAGGCACAAATTTGTCCGTGATGACCTGCAACTGCACCGTTATACTCTAAATCGTTTAATCTCAAGTTTACTGTTTCATTTAATAACACTGTTTGTTCGGTATTTACACCTACAGATACAGTAACATATTTTCCTACAGGAGTTTTTGGCTTTAGTAAAAAGACATTTCGCAAACATACCAAATCATAATCATCTAGATCTACTAACAAATCATAAACTAATTGCCAAATAGAAACATAGCCCTTATCACCTAAAAACTTCTTCTGAGCCTTCAAGTAGCGAATAATAGCTTCACCTAATGTTGTACCAACTTCTTTAACAAAGTCTGGTTCAAATTTATTTCTCAAATTAGCAATAGCACATAACTCTGATAAATAGTCATCAGATTCTGAAATTGCTTCGCCTACAGCAAATATTGTTTCCTTATTCACTAATTCAGCGTTATCTAGGCGTGAATCCTTTTGCTTAGCAATTGATACAATACCTTCAGCATAAAGTGACTGTAGGAATCTACGGCTAAAATTATATACCTCTTGCACGGTACCTGTAGTGCGTCTTGGATCATTTATATTGATCTCATGCATTGAAATGGCTTCACCATTAAATAAACGGCCCACGCCAATATCGCCACATAAAAGATAACAGCCATAACCATTATTAACTATTTCTCTAGCATACCAAACACCAGAATCAACGTTTATAGTCATAAATAAATCATTATTGCTTAATGATGAAAATACAGACCCAGGTCTAAATAAAGCTTCATCATAATGACCACACCAATCATATAGCTCATTAAAATCTAAATCTGAACCATTGCTCTTTAAAATTGAATGAACTTCATTTTGTGTAATGCCACACCAACCGTAAAAATCATCCGAATTCTTATATGAGTCTGCAGATAAGTCGGTAAAAATTTTTGATTTATTTCTATTATCAGGGGAATACATCATATCTATTATGCTAGGTATATATGTACCTGCTACGACAGCATAAATAAAGGGAGAATGTAAATTACTTTGAGCTAATAGCGCAAATAATCTTCTCCAAGCATTTAGTGTTTCTAGATTTTTAGTTACAAAACGTAAAACTCTATCGAAATTTTTTAATACAATAAACAACTTACACTGCTTTGCATCAGCTATGTAACGTAAAAGTTTGATAAAGTTATTTCTTGGGAAAGAATTATGCCCCAAAATAGATGCAGCAGCCGTCTCAGTATCTAAGACTAATTGCGTAATAAGCTTGTTGTAATTTGTTGTACTATTAACTTCTGCAAAATCAAAAGTTAAACCAAAGCAACTACCTCTTTTGTCCAATACATCAATATCTTTACATATATCAGAATTTAAGAAAGGTTCTACAGAATATTGTTTTCCATAAAACGCCACAAGCATGTCCAAAAAGGTACTTACGCCTAGTCCTTTTGATGCACATACTGACAAAAAACTATTATTTTGCACTTCTTTATCTAGCGCACTTATAAATCTAGTTTTATCTGCTCTAAGTTTTTGAGAGCAAATAGAAATGAATTCATTATCAGCAGTTACATCTATTAACATTTTATTTATTAACCCAATTATTTCAGTTTGCTAATAATAGCAAATATCATCAGTGTACACAAAAACAACTTAATAAGAGTTGTAAATAAATGTAATTTGTATCTATTGATAAGAATTTCACACATAAAAAACGTTTAAATCCAATAATTACCAATATATTAATTAATAATTACAAAAATATAGCAAACAAAAAAGGGGTTCACTCCACACCATCACCCCCCTTTTTATATTTATTTTGCATCAGCAAACAATTAGTCTTCAAACTTCTTAAATAATAAAGAACCGTTTGTACCACCGAAGCCAAAAGAATTAGATATTGCATACTTAATGTCACATTTTTGTGCAACATTAGGTACAAGATTAATACCTTCAACTTCAGGTTCAGGGTTTTCAAGATTAATTGTTGGTGGACAAACCTGATCTCGAACAGCTAAAACAGTTATAACAGCTTCAATTGCACCTGCAGCACCTAAAAGGTGACCAGTCATTGACTTTGTAGAACTAATGCGTACAGTTTTAATTGCATCACCAAAAGCACTCTTTACAGCACGAATTTCTGAGATATCGCCAACATGAGTAGATGTTCCATGAGCATTAACATAAGCGATCTCAGATGGATCAATTCCTGCGTCGTGTATTGCATTTTCCATAGATAATGCAGCACCTTCACCATTCTCAGGTGTAGCTGTCATGTGATAAGCATCAGAACTCATACCAAAGCCAACAAGCTCAGCATAGATCTTAGCACCACGAGCCTTAGCATGTTCAAGTTCTTCTAAAACTAAAATACCTGAACCATCTCCTAATACAAAACCATCACGATCAACATCCCAAGGACGTGAAGCACGAGTAGGTTCATCATTACGAGTTGATAAAGCTTTCAATGCACAGAAACCAGCAATACCCATCTGAGTTGATGCTTTTTCTGCACCACCACAAATCATAACATCTGCATCACCGTACTGAATTAAACGAGCACTCATACCAATAGCGTGAGTACCTGAAGCACAGGCAGTAACAGTAGCTAAGTTAGGTCCACGAGATCCTATACGAATTGATAGATGTCCAGAAACCATGTTAATAATAGTTGAAGGCACAAAGAATGGACTTACTTTACGTGGACCATTCTTTACTAATGCTTCAATATTCTGCTCAATTAAACCGAGTCCACCAATGCCTGAACCGATTGCACAACCAATTCTAGTGGCATTCTCTGGAGTGATCTCTATGCCAGAATCTTGGAATGCCATCAAACCTGCCGCAATACCATATTGGATAAACATATCCATCTTGCGACCGTCTTTTTTGGTTATTCCAAAAAGTTCTGGATCAAAATCCTTAACCAAACCTGCTATTTTGCTTGGATAATCTGTAGCATCAAAATGTTCAATCGGACAAATGCCACTCTTACCAGCAACGAGATTTTCCCATGATGTTTCAGCAGTATTACCTACTGGTGAAATCATACCTAGACCAGTTATTACAACTCTGCGTTTTGACACAGGATTGCCTCCGTTTGACAGTATTTAAACAATTTAAAACAAGAAAAGCGTTTTTTAGACAAAACGCCCTTCTTTAATAACCTAAGATCTATGATTAGTCGCGGTGAGCTTCAATATAATCAATAGCAGCCTTAACGGTAGTGATCTTTTCAGCATCTTCGTCAGGAATTTCAGTACCAAATTCTTCTTCAAGTGCCATAACTAATTCAACGGTATCAAGAGAGTCAGCACCAAGATCTTCGATGAAAGCAGCTTCAGGAACAACTTCTTCTTCCTTAACGCCTAACTGGTCAACGATTACTTTCTTTACACGTTCTTCAATATTACTCATTCTTTGTTAATCCTATAACAGTGTGTGACCACACGATTCACAAACCCCGCGAGAGCGGGAATTACAAAAAAATTTAACTAATTATAACTGCTAAGAATAGATATAGCTAGTTAAAATTTAAAAAAGTTGTTAGTTTTGTCACGTTACACGACATTAAGCCATGTACATGCCGCCATTTACGCTAATAGTTTCACCAGTAATATAACCTGCCATATCAGATGCAAGGAATAAAACAGCGTTAGCTATATCTTCAGGTGTTCCCAATCTTCCTGCAGGAACTTCCTTCATAATTGCTTCTTTTTGTTCTTCTGTTAATGCTGCAGTCATATCTGTTGCAATAAAACCTGGAGCAACTGCATTTACAGTAACACCACGTGAAGCAACTTCCTTAGCTAAACTTTTAGTAAAACCTAAAATGCCAGCCTTAGCAGATGCATAATTACACTGACCTGCATTACCCATTAAACCAACTACTGAACTGATTGTAATAATGCGTCCAGTTCTCTTCTTCATCATTGGTCTAAGAACAGCTTTACTCAAACGAAACACGCTAGTTAAATTAGTAGCAATGATATCATCCCATTCTTCATCTTTCATTCTCATTAAAAGATTATCTCGAGTAATACCTGCGTTATTTACTAACACATCAATTTCACCAAAAGCATTTTTTATACTTTCTAAACAATTTTCAATTGATGCAGAATCAGTAACGTTTAATACTAATCCCTTACCATTTTCGCCTAAATAGGAACTAATTGCATCAGCCCCTTTTTCAGATGTTGCAGTACCGCATACTTTTGCACCTAAACGTGCAAAACCTTCTGCTATAGACTTACCGATACCACGAGAAGCACCAGTAACAAGTACAACTTTACCTGTAAAATCCATAAAAATCCCCTTTATTTTACAGCTTCAAGAGAGCTATTCAATGAAGCTTCATCATTGCAAGCCATGCTATTAGCTTCTTTAGCAATACGCTTAATTAGACCAGTTAAAACTTTACCAGGGCCCATTTCAATCATTACATCAACATTAGAAGAAGTCATAGACTGAACTGTTTCAACCCAACGTACTGGACTATATAACTGACGAACGAGAGCATCTTTAATAGCTTCAGCTGAACTTTCTTTACTTACATCGACATTGTTGATAACAGCAATTTCAGGTGTTTTAAAAGTTAAAGTTGCAAGCTTTTGCGCAAGCTTTTCAGCAGCTGGTTTCATTAACGCACAATGAGAAGGAACGCTTACTGATAAAGGAAGTACTCTCTTAGCACCTTTTGCCTTTAAAATTTCTCCAGCTCGTTCTACTGCTGCTTTGTTACCAGCAATAACAACCTGACCTGGTGAGTTAAAATTAACAGCAGAGCACACTTCGTCTTGTGCAGCTTCTGCACAAGCTTCTAAAATAACATCATCTGCCAAACCAATAACAGCAGCCATTGCACCAACACCAGCAGGAACAGCCTCTTGCATATACTCGCCGCGAAAACGAACTAAATCTACAGCATCACGAAAATCAATCACACCTGCACATGTTAAAGCACTATATTCACCTAGTGAATGACCAGCAAGTACAGTTGGCTTTGAGCTAGTCTGTTCACACCATAATCTATATAAAGCTACAGACGCAGTTAATAAAGCAGGCTGAGTAATAAATGTTTTTCCTAACTCTTCAGCAGGACCATTCATTACTAAATTAAATAGGTCATAACCTAAAACATCAGAAGCTTCTGCAAATGTTGTCTTAATAATCTCATGCTTTTCTGCTAATTCAGCAAGCATACCAACACTTTGAGAACCCTGACCCGGGAAAACAAATCCAAAATTAGCCATTATTTCGCTCCAAATTCAATGTTTTAATACTTAACTAAAGCGCTACCCCAGGTAAAGCCACCGCCGAATGATTCAAGTAAAATTAAATCTCCGCGCTTTATTCTTCCGCTTCTAATACCCTCATCAAGAGCCAATATCACAGAAGCACCAGATGTATTACCATATTTATCAAGGTTAACAATAACCTGATCCATAGGTAAGCCAAGCTTTCTAGCTGTTGCTGCAATAATTCGTAAATTAGCCTGATGTGGCACTAACCATTTTAATTCTGAACGATCAATACCGTTTTGTTGTAAAGTTTCTGTAACTAAATGGCTAAGTGTATTAACAGCCACTTTAAACACTTCATTACCCTTCATGTACATCCACTGAGGTTCACGAGTGATTCTATCGATATTAGGAAGCTTTAACAAATCACCATGTTTTCCATCTGCATGAATATCAGCAGAATAAATACCTGGTTCTTCACTAGCGCCAATTACACATGCACCAGCACCATCACCAAATAGAATTATGGTAGTACGATCTGACGGATCGCAGGCTTTAGATAAAGCATCTACACCTACGACTAAAACATTCTTAGCTTGACCAGATTTTATATAAGAATTGGCAACACTTAATCCATAACTAAATCCTGCACAAGCAGCAGCTAAATCAAACGCAGCTTGACCAGAAGTTCCAAGAAGATTTTGTAACTCACACGCTACTGATGGAAAAGCATTCTGACCACTTGTAGTACCAACAATGATTAAATCTAGATCATTTGCTGTTATACCAGCTTCTTCAAGTGCAAGCATAGACGCAGCATAAGCCATTGATGCTGTAGTATCTTTTTCTTGAGCGATACGACGTTCCCTAATGCCAGTTCTTTCCACAATCCATTCATTGTTCGTCTCGACCATCTTCTCAAGGTCGTCGTTGGTGCGGACACATTCAGGAACATAACTTCCAGTGCCGAGAATTTTACTGTACATAGATTACTATGTGCCTTTTATAACTGAATTAAACCATTTGCAATAAGCTTTGGTACATGATGCTGTATTTCACCATATGCCTGTGCTATTGCGTTTGCAAAAGCCCTAGGACTAGCACTGCCATGGCTTTTTACCACAACACCATCTAACCCGAGCAAAGTAGATCCATTATAAGCGTCCGGCTGCATTAAACCGATTTTTCGCTTAATATAGCTCTTTATTGGACTAAACAAAAAGTAATGGGATAAACCTTTCCCTCGCATTCTTTGTTCAAGAACACGATAAACTCCCTCTGCCGTTTTTAAAGCGACATTCCCAGTAAAACCATCCGTAACTATTACGTCGGCGACACCAGTAAAGAGATCATCTCCTTCTGTAAATCCAATATAATTGAGGGCAGAATTTGATTTAATCAAAGCTGCAGCCTCATGTATTAGTTCAGGGCCCTTAGAGTTTTCTCTACCCACATTAAGTAATGATACTTTAGGATTATCCAATTTTAACAGATTTATCGCTAAAATATTACCCATTACAGCATATTGGTACAGCATTTGCGCATCAACCCGCAAATTAGCGCCCAGATCTAAAAATACAGTACCATTTGTTTTCAAAGAAGGCATTATTTGTACTAATGCACTCCGATGTACTAATGGTAGAGTACCAATCAAATGGTTAGCCATAGCAACCATAGCTCCAGTTGAACCAGAACTAACAGCGCCATCAGCTATTTTACTAGATACAGCTTCAATTGCCTTCCACAAGGAAGTATTACGTCCATGTCGTAATGCATGTATTGGATTTTCACCAGCACTAACAATACCAGGAACATGAATAAAGCTTAACCTAGAATTATCTATAACCTTGTATCCACGCAATAAAGGGAGTACCTCCCTTTCATCACCAAACACAATTAGATTTAGGTCTGCATAAATATTCAGTGCCTGCTTTATGGCAGGCACTGAAACATGGGGGCCTTTATCGCCACCCATAACATCAAGTGCTATAGTAATACCATCCAAGGTATGTACCTATTAGTCCTTGTTAGTCTTAATAACCTGAACGCCACGATAGTAACCATCAGCAGTTACATTGTGACGAAGGTGATATTCACCAGTTGCTTTATCCATAGATACATTTGCTGCAGATAAACTATCATGAGATCTGCGCATATCGCGACGTGAACGAGACTTATGATTTTGTTGAACGGCCATTGCCTTCTCCTAACTTTTTTTACTCTTCAATTCATTTAAAACCGCAAATGGGTTGGCTTTTTCTGATTCTACAACATGTCCATACACCCACTTTTCCTCAGATTCCGCGCAATCATCTTCTTGATGCTTAGGAATTATAGGTAAAGCTAAAATCAGTTCGTCTTCCACTAAAGAATAGAGGTCGATTTCACCAAATTCATCAGTACTAACAAAGTCGTACTCTGTTGTAAGCCCCATACTTTCAATCTTTTTTTGATCTGGAGTATAAGAAAACTCAGCAACTAAATCTAAATCAAAACTTTCACCACAGCGCTGGCATACACACTTCACAGCAGTGCTAGCTCTGCCCGCAATCGCAGTCAAACCTTGCAAATCAACATTAAAGGAAATATGAACCTCAATGTCTTTCAATATAGCTTCCACAACCTCAGCTAGTCTAGAAAAATTTTCCTTCGATATAATACCGTCGTAATCAAGTCTCTTTGTAGCCGATCTGTATGGGTCCACTTTCTGTGGAATTTTCACCTTTTGCATAGTGTGCGCATAATATATAAAATAAAAGAAATAGTCAAAAAAAAACTTAAAAAATATAAATTTTTTCCCATTTTTGCCTAAGTTGTTAACAACTTAGGCTTGCTAATTTAGTTAACTACGCATGTTTTTACAAAAAATATAGTTAACTTTTAAAGTTAAACACCTTAAAGCTAAATATAAACTTTTAACTTTTTGCTATTATCAAAAAGCATAATTAAAGCTAAATTTAAACAAACGCACCATAATTGCACGCACATAATAACTTATTTTTAGATAAAATGCTTAATTTTACCCAAAATTCACATGCAATTTTATTGAAATAACTTTCAAACAAACAAATTACACTACTTATTCAATATTTGATTACACAAATCTGTTAAATTTTCAGTAATAGAAACAGGAGCTAATTTACTTAAACGTTCGTAGTCATGCACTCCCGTTAATACTGCAGCAGAAGGCATTAACGCATTATTAGCCATTCCAATATCTAAAACAGAGTCTCCTACCATTAAGCAAGCCTTAACAGGTAACAACAATTTATCACATGCTCTAAGTAGCATCTGCTGGTCAGGTTTAGATCGAACTTCATCACCTGTTACAGAAACATCGATATATCGAGCTAAATTTGTGTATCCCATAACACGATTATAGCCTTTTCTTGATTTGCCTGTGGCAATACCAATTTTATAACCGTTAGCATGTAATTGCTCAAAAACAGCTTCAGTATCTTTAAAAAGTTGTGTTGGGCATTCATCCTCAAGTTTTGTGTAATTATCTTTGTAACATTGAACTGTTTGAGTGCGCAACTTTTCATTAAAATTTGGCAATAATGTATCAACAGCTTCAGCTAACGTTAAACCAATAATATCCTTACAAGCTTGTACAGATGGAGCTTCAACAGACATATCTTTACATGACAACTGCATACATTCAACAATACGTCCTATAGAATCCATAATAGTCCCGTCAATGTCGAATATTACTGCCTTAATGTTATTAAAATTAAATATTTTATTCATTTACTAAACAACACCTAAATCTTCATTTTCCAAACTATTTCTCTTTCGTAAGTTCACAAGTAAATTATTTAACTCAGCAGGCAAAGGAGCAGTAATAGTAAGTTCTTTTTCACTAATAGGATCGGTAAACGTTATTTTCTCAGCATGCAGAAACATTCTAGAAAGTCCCAATTTTTTATACTGCTCATCAAATACTCGATCACCGTATTTATCATCACCTAAAATAGGATAATTCTTATAAGCCAAATGTACGCGAATTTGATGTGTTCTACCTGTACGCGGAGCTGCTTCAACTAAAGTAACATCTCCAAATGATTCTCGAATATTAAAATCGGTAATTGAAGGTTTTCCATTAACCTCATCAACGCGCACGAAGCGCTCACCAGATGACAATGTATTTTTTAACAAAGGAGCATTCACAAGTTTTAATCTAGAGCTAAATTTACCCTTAACTAGAGCTAAATATTGCTTATGCATATCCTTCTCTCTAAATTGCTCATGCAAAACCCTTAACGCACTTCTTTTTTTAGCAATGATAAGGCAACCACTAGTTTCTCTATCCAAACGATGAGCTAGCTCAAGATAACGTGCTTCAGGTCGCAAAGCCCTCAAAGCCTCTATCACACCATAATCGACCCCACTACCACCATGCACGGACATATGAGCAGGTTTGTTTATGACTAATAAACCTTCATTTTCAAATATAATTGCATCTGCTAACGAACTAACTTTTTTAAGTCCTGCTGAAGGCAAAATAACAGGTGCTTCTGTTGTTCTTATTGGAGGAATTCTTACTACATCACCGACAGCGACCTTATATTCAGGTTTAACACGTTTCTTATTAACCCTAACTTCACCTTTGCGGACTATACGATAAATCATACTTTTTGGAACACCACGAAGAACCCTAATAAGGTAATTATCTATTCGTGTACCATATTCTTCTTCACCTACTGTTTTAAAAGAAACCGTATTAATTTTTTCAGTTACATCCTTCACCGTATGAAGCTCCACATCAACATAAAACACAACCATTATCACAAAATTTGCAATAATTGTATATGTAAAACATTACCACAAAGAATTTTGGCTTTTATTTTCTCGTTAAAATGAATATTCAACCCTGTTAATAACTTGTGGGCAAACTGTTAATTACATGTTTTTAATCAATTTAATAACTAAAAACGAACAAAGAGTAGACTAAACTCACGATTACACCATCGTTTTAGCCTAATTTTGTATCTTTTAATTGCGAGCTAATGCCAATAATGTGATAATTAGCAAGATGCGAAAGGTGTTTATATGTCAGCCTAAAAATGACGATTACAGTACCATCCGTATCCAAAAGTCCGTAAATATCTAATACGGCAAGCCTACAGTCTATAATTTATTTTTCTAGACTGTTAATAAAAGTACATTACTTAATTTGTGCAGACTGAGCTTTTAATCATGCTCAATACCGTTGCATCTTTTTCATGAGATAAGACTTGTGGTAGCGATACCATCTATGCAAGCGCTCACTAAAGATTTGCTTATCGGTTGCTGTACATAGGAATGAGCAACTTAATGAAAAGAATGTTAATTAACGCAACTCAAGAAGAAGAGATGCGCGTAGCCCTCGTAGACGGTCAGAAAATTTATGATTTAGATATCGAAGCTGCCGGTCACGAACAAAAGAAAGCTAATATTTACAAAGGTGTTATAACTAGGGTAGAACCTAGCTTAGAAGCAGCTTTCGTTGATTATGGTGTCGACAGACACGGCTTTTTACCTCTCAAAGAAATTGCCCGTGAATATTATCAACCGGGTTTTTCATACACCAATAGATCAAGCCTAAAGGATGCAATTAAGGAAGGTCAAGAGGTTATCATTCAGATTGAAAAAGAAGAACGAGGCCTTAAGGGTGCCGCCCTTACAACTTATATTTCCTTAGCTGGTTCATATATTGTTCTTATGCCTAACAACCCTCGTGCTGGTGGTATTTCACACCGCATTGAAGGAGAAGAACGCATAGAACTTAAAGCCGCTCTAGATAGTCTCAACATTCCTTCTGGAATGGGGGTTATTGTCAGAACAGCAGGTATGGGCAAAAGTCCTGAAGAACTTAATTGGGATTTAGAAATTCTAGTTAAACATTGGAACATGATTAAGGAAGCTGCGGCTAATAGACCTGCACCATTCTTAATTCATCAGGAAAGTAATATCGTATTACGTGCTATACGTGATTACCTCCGCCAAGATATTGGTGAAATATTAATAGACAACACTGAAGTTTACGATCAGGTACAAAAGCAAATCGCAATTGTACGTCCTGATTTTGCCTCTAAAGTTCATATGTTTGATGGTGAAGATCCTTTATTTAGTCATTTCCAGATTGAATCACAGATTGAATCAGCATATCACCGTGAAGTAAAACTCCCTTCAGGTGGTTCTATAGTTATAGATCCTACAGAAGCTCTTACCTCAATTGACGTAAACTCTGCTAAGGCAACAAAGGGCGGAGATATTGAAGAAACTGCATTACAAACAAATATCGAAGCTGCTGAAGAAATCGCTCGTCAGTTAAGATTACGTGATGTTGGTGGTCTAATAGTTATTGACTTCATTGATATGACACCTATCAAGAATCAACGTGAAATAGAAAACAAAATGAAAGATGCCGTTCGTCAAGATCGTGCGCGAATTCAATTTGCAAGAATATCTCGCTTTGGTTTACTTGAAATGTCAAGACAACGTATTCGCCCATCTCTTGGCGAATCAACATCTCATGTATGTCCTCGTTGTAGCGGTCAAGGCACAATACGCGATAATGGTTCTCTTGCATTATCAATTCTTCGTATTATCGAAGAAGAATCAATGAAAGAAAATTCAATTCATGTATGTGCTCGTGTACCTTTAGAAGTCGCAGCATTCTTAATGAATGAAAAGCGTAGATCATTAGATGGTATTGAAAATCGTCATGATGTACGTATATACATTATTCCTGATGAACAAATGGAAAGCCCTCATTACGAGGTAACCAGAGTTAAGGAAGGCGATAACGTAGAAGTTCATACTTTCAGTCTTATGCGTAAAAATACCGCAATTAATACTCCAGCACCAAGCAACTTCCCTGCTGCACGTGAAGATCAAACACTAAGTCCTCATGCTAAGCCAAAGAATGAAGCTTTAGTTCCTGCTGTTAGTATTACCGCTATTAATCAACCTATTCCTTCAGTTGAAAAAGCTAACGAAATGTCAGCTAGCGAATCTGTTGGAATATTCAAACGTATGATGAATAGTATCGTTGGTATTTTCAATAAGAATGACAAGCCAAAAGATGAAGAACCAGCTGAAATTAAATCAGTTAGTGCTAATAAGCGCAACTTCCAAGAAAAGAACGGCTTACGTAAAAATCGAGATGCAAACCAAGCAAATCGCAGACCACGTAATGCTAGCGCTAATGCAAATCGTCGTAACCGTAATGCTACAGACGATGAACAGCAATTAGATAACAAAACTTCAAAGAACGTAAAGAAGAATCCGCGTGTGCCAAACGCACCAACAGCCAAAAAGACTGCTCAGGAACGTACACGTCAGATTACTGAAAGACCAATAATTGAAGAAACAATTGAAGCTCGCAAACCACGCAAGCCGAAGATTGAGAATCCTGTTATCGATGAAATGATCAACTCTATGCCTGAAGTAGAGGATTCAGCAAAAGTTTCTACTGAAATTCAAGTCGAAGAAACTAATGTTAAGCCTCGTCGTGAACGTAAACCTCGTAAACCTAAGGTTGAAGGTGAAGTTCATACTGAAGACAATAAGAAGGAACGTAAGCCTCGTAAACCTAAGACTTCACGTGATAATAAGTCTCCTAAGGCTCCAAAGGAATACATCGTTCCTGAATATGTTACTCCAGAAACAATTGGTTGCATTTCAAATGTAACATTTGTTCAAGCTGAAATGACAGAACCTGAAGCGTGTGAGCTTCCAGCAACAGAACCATCAATTGGTATTGTTTCTGACACTGCAGTTTCTATTTCTGGTCGTTATGCAGGCTTTAGTTCTCTTAAGAATATAAGCCATGTAGAAATGACAGAACCTCAAGCATGTGAACTTCCTGCTACTGAACCTTCAGTTGGTAGAGATGAAAATACAGAATTTGCACCAGAACATGGTTTCGCAGGTGTAGCTTCTATTAAGAATCTCACAGCTGTCGGCATGACTGAAGCGAAGGAAACAGAAACACCAAAAGTAGAAGTTACTGTTGAAGAAACAACAACTCCCATTATTGATGAACCAAAGACTAAAATTGAAGCTGTTACTACAGAAGAAACAAAGTCTGAAGTTAATCCTGTAGTTGAAACTACTGATGTTGTTATTGATACCCCAAAAGTAGAGAAATCAACAAAGGCTGAAGAAACTAAAGCTGAGTAATAAGTAATTTTTTTAATAAAACATCCACATTAGCTTGTGGATGTTTTTTTTATTTGGCATTAAATTGAGGCTTCGTGCATATGTGTGGGTAGATGAAGCCTCTAAACCTACCCTTT
>CAZTNG010000027.1:0-24065 GCA_964615195.1 uncultured Enterobacterales bacterium | reverse complement strand
TTCAATATGAACCAGTGCTAGCAATAATTTAAGATCAGTAATTTGTTGTGAACAAATTTAAAAAATCCGTGAATAATCGCGGATTTTTTAATATAATCATACACTCATGGTAGGACTTAATGGTTTTATAAGCATTAAATTTGTTTATTTGAAAAAAAAACAATGAACTTTTTTCAAAAATCTATTACTAATAAAGTAATGTTGTTTTTATATACGCAAGAGTTATTGGTGCCTTATTATTCCCCGTACTCTTTGGATTATTTATTACATGAAAGATTCATTAGAAAATATTGCAATTGACCAAGATTGGAGGTTTCCTATACCCAAGCATCATATGATCGCCATATGTGCTTTATTAACAATATCACTACTAACAGCCGTATTTCTTCCTACACCTAATGAAATAACAAACAAAGATCAACTTCCTTGGTCATCCACTGGACGCCTTCCTGATAGTCATCAAGATTTACAGAGCATAGTTTACGCTGAAGACCTCAATGCAACAGAAAATATTGATACTACTCCACTTGCAGATACTGAACTATTTGATAAAGAAGATGAAGAAGTAGCGGATGCTAGCGATAATTCAACATCAGCTAGTGACGAAAATAATGAATGGTACGCTCAAACAGTACAAAAAGGCGATAATATAAATAATATATTCCATACTTTAAACCAGCCTTATGAAGCTCTAAAAGCTTTGGAAAAAACACCTACCTATGGTGACACATTAGCTGATTTACAGCCTGGAGATAAAATTTACTTCTTACTGAATGAAAAAAATGAAATTCAGGCTTTGATCAAACCTTTAAATAAAAACTATCAAGTACATTTCATTAGAACAAGTCAAAATAATTATGCATATACAGCTCAGAAAGAACCCTTAGATTCACATATTACAGCTTCAAATGATGACATAAAATCAACTAGTGATATTCCTTCAATTTTAGCTTCAGATAAAACAACTGCTACACCAGTAGATACAAAAATCGAAAACAAACAAAGTATAGAAAGTAGCATAGCTGATCAGGAAGCTGCACAAAAACAAAAAGCCAAAGAAAAAGAAATGGCTATTTTGGCTGAAGCAAAAGCTAAAAAAGCCGAGGAAGAGAGATTAAGAGTTGAGGCAGAAAAACTCAAAGAAGAAAATAAACCTGCTATTGCTGTAAGAAAATCTCTTGTTGTTGTAACTATAAAAAAAGGTGAAAACCTACTTGTTGCAGGCCAAAATGCTGGCTTAACATCAAAGGAAATGCATACCATAATACGTATGCTTCGTGGTAGATTTGTAGCAAAGCAGATTATGCCTGGTGACGAGCTTAGAGTATTATTTGAAAACAGCAAAGAGAATGCAAAAATCAATGCTGTAAGCATGCTAAGTAAGAAACAAGGAAGAATAAGTGCATTCCGCAATCTATCAGACAATAAGTACTATGATGAAGCAGGTTATCACACATCAACTAGTACCAAATTTAGACGCTACCCTATTGCTGGCCCAATTAGAATTACTAGTGGATTTAATCCATACAGAAGGCACCCAATTACAGGAAAAATTAGACCTCATAATGGTACAGATTTTGGTGTAAAAATTGGTACTCCAGTATATGCACCAGCTGACGGAGTTGTTACAAGAGCAACATATCAAAGTGCAGCAGGATACTATGTAGTAATAAAACACAGGGGAGCTTATTCCACTGTTTATATGCACTTAAGTAAAATACTTGTAAAAGTTGGCGACAAAGTAAAAGTAAACCAACGAATAGCCCTTTCAGGAAATACAGGAGGCTCAACTGGACCTCATTTACATTATGAATTGCGCATAAATGGTAAGCCTGTTAACGCGATGAAAGTTAATCTACCAAATGGTGGTTCCGACATCGCAAGTACAACAGATCGTAAATTTGCAAATCAGATTAAAAAATACAAGTTAACTCTTGGTATTAAGTAGTGTGTTTCATTGAAATACACTACTCCACGTTAAGCATTTCACATTTATGAAATAATGTTGATAAACGTTTCAAAAGTACAACTATATAAGCACTTTTTTTAAGTACTCTTTTGTATACTAACTTCATTGTTAGTTTCAAGGAGTACCTATTTATGTTACTTACCACCCTAAATCGCACCAAACAGGTTTCTGCAGGAAATCTAAAATGGATTGATGAAATGATTCACTCACGTGAAAAAATGATAACAATGTACTTTATGTTACTAACACTTCCTGTTGACCGAGATAATTCAAATGAACTAGATTGTCACCCTTCATATGAGCAATTAGTTGAATTTTGTAACATTCTTATCGATTACCTTTCAAGAGGTCATTTTGAAATTTATCCTAAAATTTTAACAATAATGGAGCATGTAAGTAATAGAAGATTAACTGTTGCTAGAAGGCTAATTCCTCGTATTGAAAATACTACTGAACATATTCTTGAATTTCATGATAAATATAGTACTGAATTAAATGAAGAGAAACTAAAGACTCTTCGCCAAGATTTAGGTTCTTTGGGTCAATGGCTTGAAATTAGATTCAAGCATGAAGATAGAATGGTAATTGCGCTCCAAATTATGGACAATACTATTCAAGCAGCTTGTCAAAATTGCTAAAAAGGCTTCTACATTATGATTGAAAAAAGAAAATATAATCGTGTTGCTTATCAAGCAAAAGGTCTTTTTGAAGGCGATGGATTCAACGTAAATATTTCTATTTATGATCTTTCAATTAAGGGAGTTCTAATCAAATCATCAACTCCTCTTGAGCTTGATGTTAAAACGAATGGTAAACTTACAATAAATATAGCAGATGACATCAAAGTTTGCATGAATGCATCTATCGCACGTATAAATGGTTGTGATATCGGATTAATATGCAATTCTATAGATTTGGATAGTATGACCCACTTACGTAAATTAATTGAATTAAATTGTGGATCACATGAATTACTAGAAAGAGATCTTGAAGAATTAATTAGATAAGATCTAAAACCTCTTGAAGTTTTGTTACTGGATGTATAGAAATACCATCAATTGTTTTTCTTGGCATGTTGTCCTTCGGAATTATAGCACGACGGAAGCCATGTTTTTGAGCCTCAATAAGTCTATCTGTGCCTGAATTAACAGCTCTGATTTCTCCAGACAAGCCAATTTCTCCAAATACAATTGTATCACGTGGTATTGGCTTACTATAATAACTAGATATTAATGATACAACTAATGGAAGATCGGCACTTGTTTCATCAACTTTAACACCACCAACTACGTTAATAAACACATCTTGATCACCCATAGCAATATTTCCATGTCTGTGCAAAACAGCTAACAACATAGCTAACCTATTAATGTCAGTACCAATAGATAAGCGTCTAGGATTCCCATACTGACTATCATCTACTAAAGCTTGAAGTTCTACCAATAAAGGTCTAGAACCAACCCAAACTACCATAACAACAGAACCAGGACTTTCGACAACAGAACGATTTAGAAAAATAGCAGATGGATTAGAAACTTCACGCATACCTTTATCCAGCATCGCAAATACTCCAATTTCATTTACCGCTCCAAATCTATTTTTTTGGCAACGAAGTGTTCTAAAATGCGAATCACTATCACCTTCGAGAACAACAGAACAATCTACACAATGCTCTAAAATTTTTGGACCTGCTAGAGTTCCATCTTTTGTAACATGCCCTACTATAAACGTTGCAACTTGATTTTTCTTAGAAAATTGGGTTAGTGCTGCAGCTCCTTCTCTAACTTGAGAAACACTTCCAGGCGCAGAAGAAATGCCATCCACATGCATTACCTGAATAGAATCTATAACCATTACCTGAGGCTTTTCTTTCTCAGCTAAAAAAATTATTTTATCAACACTAGTCTCGGTAGCTATTCTAATTTTACTTGTATCTAAACCTAATCTTTCCGCACGTAAAGCAACTTGTTGTAAAGATTCTTCACCTGTAATATAAAGTACTTTAATATTATTAACAGACAAAAAACTTACCATTTGCAGCAATAATGTTGACTTACCAGCACCTGGATTACCCCCTATTAGAACCACCGATCCTGGTACTATACCGCCACCTAAAACTCTATCTAATTCTTGAAAACCCAAATGTATACGAGGAAGATCTTTTAAAGAGACATTACTTAAATTAACAATTCCATTAGAAATATCTCCTGCAAAACCATTCAATCTCGAATTTGCAATATTATTAACTTTTGGAGTATAGCTTTGTAATAAAGTTTCTTCTATTGTATTCCACTGACCACACTCAGGGCATTTTCCTTGCCATTTTGCGAATTGAGCTCCACAGCTATTGCAAACAAAAACTGAAGATCCTTTAGCCATTTCTTACTCCACATTTTTTAATATTAATCATTACTTAGTAAAACTTATTTTTAAAGTAACAACCAAAGCAATTTTACGTAAAATTAATCTTGATGTACTAAATCAATAACAATTATCTCCGCAGGAATATTCATCCTAACAAGAAATCCCCCCCATGGAAATAAACCATTACTAACAATAAGCTTACTTTGACCAATTCTATATAAACCAGAAACAAAACCATTATTAAATAAAGCAATAATTTTATTTAATCCAGGAACCATTCCACCATGTGTATGACCACTTAAAACTAAATCAATACCTTCCTTCGCATATTCAGGAAATGAATTAGGTCTATGATCCATTAATATTATTGGTAAATTTGGATTTATTCCATTTAAAGCTTTACTTAAATTTGGTCCTTCTTCAGGAATATTCATTTTTAATGATTGTTCGTCTGTCACACCTGCAATTGTATAAATCGGTTTGCCATCAAAATAAATAGTAACATGCGCGTTATCCAACATTTTTATTCCGTAATTAGGCCATTCAGAATCCCAAACACTATTTTTTGAATAGTATTCATGATTACCTTTAACTGCATACATTCCATAAGGAACAATAATGCGTTTTAACTGCTTTAGCTGTTCAGCCGAATATTTTGGACTACCATCTATTAAATCACCTGTATATAGAACAACATCACCATGCTGCTCATTAATTAAATCAACATAGCTAGATACTTGATCAACAGTAGCATTACTACCTAAATGCAAATCTGAAAGATGAATAATTCTAAATTTATTAGGTGCTTTAGGATATGATTTACTGTAAAAGGTATAACTATGTATTATTGGTTGTCTTAATGCATTATAAGTAGCGATAATACTCAAACTTAATGCTCCACATATAACAAACAATAAAATATAAGGATTTAATACAAACTGAATTGGTTCTCTCCATAAAATTACTTTCTTTATAAGCTTAAGCATCCACATACCACAGGCTACAATAACTAACAATAACATAGATACATGTATACAACCAAGTGCTATTAATAGATCTCTAGGTAAATCTGGAGATAACAAGTCTCCTCCAAAAATCAATACAATATGGTTTTTACAACATGCAGTCAAAAATAAAAAGCTAACTATTAATTTTATTTTTTTTGATGCTTGCAAAGGTTTTATAATGAGGAAATATGATATTAAGAATAAAACTAATGGATATACATAAAGAAAAAACATTTAACGAACCAGTAATGACTTTACTCAAACAAAATTAAGGCTAACATTTTGGGTAATCATACAATTATTAATAAATTACACACCTGACATATAAAAATTTTACTTGAGCAATAAACTTAAAAATATGGTTAATTTTAACATATTATGTACACCGCTTACTTGTAAAACTCTCATACTTCTTTAAATAAATACATAAATTGCTTGTTTTATAATATGTAGACTAAGAAACATATTTCTTTAACTTTAAACTCAAAATGTTATATATTATTCAAATTCACTCAATAATTTGCCTACTAAAATTATATGATTTAAAAAATTATAATTAATTAAGAACATTGATCAAATTTAATAAGTTGAAAATAAACTATATTTTGTAAAACACTGTAGAATAAAAAGGTTATTATCACAGAAAACTTTTACTATTTCGAAATCATTATATGGATATTATTTCATCAAAAGCTTTAGAGCTAGTTCCCTATTTGCACAATCCTAATTTTAAGGATATCTTCAGTGAAATGACAGCTGGAGAAAATAATAATACCCAGTTCCTTCTTAGGATGGAGCTTAAACGTCTTTGTGCCCCATCACTCAGAATAATGGATTTTCGCAACGATGGTGATACCGAAATTTTTGAATTTAAAGGCATTACACATTTTCTACAAAAAGAAGATATTATAGACTTTAATACTCTCCTCGAATATTACAGTGGAATATATACCAATGGCTTATATGAAGAGCTAATGCGTAGCCACATTGAACGAAAAAAATCTAAACAAATTGAAAAAGCTAATGGAATAATGGATTTTAATAAGCCTTCTCGCTTTTCAATAGAAAAAATTAAATTTGCAAGTTATGCACATCGACGCGATGAACGAATGTTTTTTTGTTCTCCTATCATAATAACATTTGCTGACGGACGAACATTAGAAGCCAAAACATCCGATCTTTCCTGCAGTGGAATAAAAATATTATTACCATTTTTTATTCCTTTTACAGGACGTGAAAAAATAACAATTACATTTGTCGGTCTAATAGAATTTAACAAAAAAGCTGCAAGCATACTATCAAATGTTCCTTATGAAACACTTGGCGTAGAAACAAGAGATACCAGAGCATGGCTTAAAACACGTTGTCTCAATGAAGAAAAAGATTTTGAAAGTTTCATTCTTTCTTTTCAATCTGCCAATAAATATAGATATAGAATAGACATCGATTATTTAGCGTATACTCTTAATATTAAAGCTTTAGAGTATCAATACTTACCTAAAATAGTTGGAATCCCTTTATTTTTTTCAAAAGATACTCCAACAAAATTAATTTACGCATTAAAAAGTGATTACAATCATGAGATGCTAGATTATTGGCGAGATGAACGTAGTGATGATAAGATTAGTTCCATTTTTACTAATGAGAGAATGACCGAACTACTTTCTAAACCTGATGGTAAACAATATACTTATATCTACTCATTTAAACATACTTCACAAAACCACGTTTTTTTCCTTAGCGCAACTATTGAGGAACTAAGAAAAACAGATTTACTAAAAACCTTTATGCAAATGGCAAAAGGACGTAGTAGCTTCAGAGTATTCAAATTTGAAATAACAAAATTGAATATAGATAAATTAATGATTAAAAATCTAATTAGTGATACTGAAGCAGAAAGAGCTGATGAACTAAAAGAAAATCTTAGCGAAATTGGATATTTAGGAGTTTTAACTAGAATTGATACAAGCTATGATAAGGTAATTTATGAGCATTTTACTCCTAATCATTCCCCAAATATGCTACAAGTTTTTACACACAATACTGATGATGTAAAATCCGTTAAATTAGAGTACTTACAATATATAACTCCTAGAAAAGAACCTAGATATATCTACAAAACTTCAGTATCAGTATATTCTGATAATATTCAACCAACTGTAGGATGGACCAGAGATATATCAACAAAAGGGCTTCAAATTGAATTAAGTACCCCTGTACGTTGCTATAATGGTGATGTTGTACTTGTATCTTTACCAAAATTTCAGGAATTAAAGAAAAATATTTCTTTACAAAATATTGAATACGAAATTGTTTATATTAATTCTGCTCACACCATTCTTCATCTAAAATTACATGGTAGAGAAAATACTCATCCCGTGGCAAAATTTTTAGAAGATTTAATTGCAGCAAATATTAGAAACATGGAAGTTGCCCAAAATTCACCACACATGAGTGATAGATCCAAAGCTCTTAGATCAATTACTGTATCTAACCTTTTTAGCACACCAATTATATTTATGAAAGGGAAAACAAACAGATTAGGATATATTGGTGAAAGCTCCAATGGCAATACCGTCAAAAAACTAATGAATATATATAAGTCCCAAGATGGGCTTGATAATACTTATCCTTTATTTTCAAATTCTGTACTTAAAATTAATATTCTTACTCAACTGCAAGAATTAAAAATGACAATTAACCAAAAACAAATAAATGTATTTATTAAGCGTAATATTGATGACAATGCCAAAATCAGCTACATCCCTCAAACAGAAGATAGTTTCGAATCAGAGGAAGATATGTTTTCATTTATAAAAAGTGGATTTAAAAATGGATACTTTGGTGTATTTGCAATATTCTTAACAGGTGCATCTAAACCAGATGTCAAAGAATTAACCCAAGAACTAAATTACATAAAAAAATGCGCAACTCATAAATTTAAAGCTTTGGAAAATAATATTTGGAATGTTTTAGGTATTGCTGACGTTATTGATATTACAGAATCAATTTTAATTAAATATGAAATACCTGTAACTGTAATTCAACAAATACCTGACTCAAATATTGAATAGCCTACACAAAAATAGCTGATAATATACTTCATTTCTTTATCAGCTATTTATAACACAATTATATTCTATTAATTCTTGTTGCAGCTTCTAAAATACAAGCGGCAGCATCCAACCCGAAATTATTAATTGTTGCAGGAGCCTTTTCTCGAACAATAGGTTTTGCATGAATAGCAAAACCTATTCCTGCAGCGCAAATCATTGGTAGATCATTTGCTCCATCACCTATTGCAATTGATTGTTCTCTTGAAATTCCGAATGTATCACATAACTCATGTAGTGTTGCAACCTTTACTGTTGAATCTACAATTTCTCCAATTAACCCTCCAGTTAAATGATCACCTTCAATTTCAAAAGTATTTGCTCTTACCATAGTTAGATTGAAATCTTCTTTCAATTTATTAACAAAAGGCATAAAACCACCAGAAGCTATTGCAATCTTCCAATTATAAGCCTGTAATAAATTAACTAATTCTGGGAAACCTGGCATAATAGGTAATTTATTTCGAAGATTTTCTAATATACTAACAGGAGCATCTTTAAGTAAAGAAACACGCTTACGCAAACTTTGCTTAAAATCTAAATGACCATGCATCGCAAGGCTTGTAATCTCTGAAATTTCTTTACCAACACCATATTGTTTTGCAATTTCATCAATACATTCGATCTGAATACATGTTGAATCCATATCTAATACAATTACACCTTCTTTATCTAAAGTTGGTAAAAAACGCACATGTACAACATCAGTCTTTCCCGTATACTTCTTTAATTCTTGATTAAGTTCAGCACTATAATTACTTGTTTTAGCAATTAGTACTTCATTGTTACAAAAGTTGAATGGAGACATAAATGCTAAATCAATTGCATATTCTTTAGCCTTATTATTTACATCTCTCAATAAATCAATACTAATGGAATCGCTTATAATAACAATATAACCACCATCAAAAACTAATTTTTCTTGAGATTCTATTGTGTTATCTTTTAAAAAATAAAGTGTATCTTTAGGAAGCTCGTAATTTATTAAAAGCTCATTTTTAATAGCAATCGAAGTCATTTATATCTCTTATGAGTTAATTATTAAAAAAACTTGTTAATTATAAGGTGTGCTTATAGCATTTGCACCCTATTTATGTTTTATTAGTAAATCAATATTATGATTAATTATTCCTAATAAATTTTGAATAGAAATTTGGTTAATCTCTGATAAATATTTTGCAACATAGTTTATATCTTCCAAAGAATTTTTAATTCCATATTCAACGTTTTGATTGATATACGGAAAATCTGTTTCTAAAACAATATTACTTATAGGTATTTCACGAATTATATGACCTAGTTTTAGAAACTTAGGGTTTAACAACGATGGACCAATTCCAAGTAACATACCCAATTTGATATACTCATTAGCAATTTCTAATGATGCACTAAATGCATGAATAATTCCAAATGTAGGCTTACCTAAAATTTTTCTACGTTTAAGAATATCTAGCAATTCACTATGATAACCTACGCAATGAATAGATACCCATAAATGCCGCTCAAAAGCTAAATCTAACATTTCAATAAATACTTTTTTTTGAATATCCAAAGGTATTGATTCTCTATACCTTTTATCTAACCCTATCTCACCAATAAATGAAATGTCCTTTGACAATCTAATTTCTGAATATTCACTTTTTATTTTTTCAAACTCGTTGGCGTTTTTAGGATGTAAACCCAAACCAATTTTAATATTATTTAAATTCATAAATAATAATTTATTTTTTTTATAATCGTCTATGTCTACCGTCGGTACAAAAAATTCTCGCATACCTGATAATTTAGAGAATGCTCTATCATATGCCATATTTGGATCATGAGATAAATGACAATGAGTATCTACAATTTCTAAATCTACCAAAATAAATCCCCTATGTTTAGGCTCTACAAATAAATAAGGCATCATATATACGATGCCTTATATTCATATAATTTACAAATTATTTTTTTTAATGTTCACGAGTTTTATTAAACTTAATCTTAGGATAACGCTCAATGGTAAGATTCAAATTTACCATTGTAGGAGCAATATATGTAAGATTATCACCCCCGTCTAATGCTACATTTTGAGGAACTTTTCTTTGAATTTCCTCTAATTCTTTTGCATCATCACTTTCAATCCATCTAGCTGTGCTAACATTTACAGGCTCGTATATTGCTTCAACATTATATTCATTTTTTAATCTTGATACGACAACATCGAACTGTAAAATACCTACAGCACCAACAATAAGATCATTATTTAATATTGGTCTAAATACCTGAACAGCACCTTCTTCAGAAAGCTGAACTAAACCTTTTAATAATGATTTTTGTTTTAGAGGATCCTTTAATCTTATACGCTTAAACAATTCTGGAGCAAAATTTGGGATACCTGTAAAATGTAAATCTTCACCTTGAGTAAAAGCATCACCTATTTGAATAGTTCCGTGATTATGTAAACCTATAATATCACCAGCATAAGCAGTTTCTGCTTGTTCTCTATCTCCTGCCATAAAGGTCACTGCATCAGATATATTTACATCCTTATTGATACGAACATGATGTAATTTCATTCCCTTGTCGTACTTTCCTGATACTAACCTAACAAATGCTATTCTATCTCTATGCTTAGGATCCATATTTGCCTGTATCTTAAACACAAAACCAGTAAGCTTATCCTCACTAGGCTCAACAACTCTTGTATCTGTTTTCCTTGCCAAAGGTGCAGGTGCAACATCTGTCAAACAATCTAACATATGATCCACACCAAAGTTACCTAACGCCGTACCAAAAAATACAGGAGTTAAATCACCACTCAAAAAATCTTCTTCAGAAAATTCTGAGGAACCTGCTTTAACTAATTCAATTTCATCTCTAAGCTGATTAGCTAAATCTTCACCCACAGCTTTGTCAAGTTCAGGATTATTAATCCCTTTAATAATACGCTTTTCCTGTATTATTGATCCTTGTCCTGATTGATATAAATAGGTTTCATCTTTGTATATATGATAAACACCCTTAAAGCTTTTTCCACAACCAATAGGCCAAGTAATTGGAGCACAAAGGATTGCAAGTTCTTTCTCAACTTCATCCAAAAGTTCCATAGGATCTCTAGTTTCTCTATCTAACTTATTCATAAAAGTTAAAATAGGTGTATCACGTAAACGCGTAACTTCCATTAACTTACGAGTTCTTTCTTCGACACCTTTAGCAGCATCAATTACCATTAAACAACAGTCAACAGCTGTCAATACTCTATAAGTGTCTTCAGAGAAATCTTCGTGACCCGGAGTATCTAATAAATTTACTAAACAATCATTGTAAGGAAATTGCATCACAGAGGTTGTAACTGAAATACCACGCTCTTTTTCCATTTCCATCCAATCTGACTTTGCAAAAGCACCATTTGCTCCACGCCCTTTTACAGTACCAGCTCTCTGAATTGCACGACCGAATAAAAGAACCTTTTCTGTTATTGTTGTTTTACCAGCATCCGGATGCGAAATAATCGCAAAAGTTCTACGTTTATTAATTTCTTTTAATAAATCTGCACTTGCCATTTATAAACTCTATCTTAGAAAATCAGCCTCATTAGCTGACTCATATATAAATTACCTAATACTAAAAATATTAAAATCTTATTCTATATTAAGTTCAGAAAAAGATTTAACAACATCATCAATACGTTTCATTTGTGTAAGGAATGGTTCCAAACTACCCAACGGTAATGCACTCGGGCCATCGCAACGAGCTTTATCAGGGTTAGGATGAGCCTCTAAAAATAATCCAGCTAATCCTATTGCCATACCTGCTCGAGCTAACTCAGCTTCTTGCTCTCTTCTACCACCAGAAGCAACACCACTTGGATCTCTACATTGTAAAGAATGTGTGACATCAAAAATTACTGGGGCACCTTTTGAAGCTTTTTTCATAACTCCAAACCCAAGCATATCAACAATTAAATTATCATAACCAAAAGTTGACCCTCTTTCGCACAAAATAATCTGCTCATTACCACATTCAGAAAATTTTTCGCAAATATTTCCAACTTGAGAAGGACTTATAAACTGAGGTTTCTTAACATTAATTACTCGACCACTTTTTGCAAGTTCTTCAACCAAATCAGTTTGACGTGCTAAAAAAGCCGGTAATTGTAAAACATCAACAATTTCTGCTACAGGTTTAACTTGATCTATTTCATGAACATCTGTAATTAACTTAACACCAAAAGTTTTCTTTAATTCTTCAAAAATTTTTAAACCTTCTTCTAATCCTAAACCTCTAAAGGAATGTATAGAAGATCGATTTGCCTTATCCCAACTAGCCTTAAAAATAAAAGGAATATTTAATTTCTCAGTTACCTTCACATAATGTTCACAAGCTGTAAAAGCAAGATCTCTAGACTCTAAAACATTGATTCCACCAAATAAAACAAAAGGTTTATTATTTGCTACTTCAATATCACCAATTTTTACTATCTTATTATTTATCATATCTTCAAAACCTAACTTGCATATTGTTGTTATTCAACAAAAAACAATACAAATATTAAATTATTTATACTTAAAACAACCTAAAGTAACCCTATCGTTATATCCAAGATCTTTTATTGTTTCAATATTAGTAAAACCGGCTTGATTAAATAAACCACGAACATCACTTGCTTGCTGATATCCATGTTCTATTATTAACCAACCACCATCAACTAAAAATTTCCCGGCTTCTCGTATTATATTGAGAATGTCATACAAACCTTGCATTGGTGCAATTAAAGCGGTTGTAGGCTCGAATTGAACATCACCGCTTTTTAGATGAGGATCATTTTGCGCAATATAAGGTGGATTAGAAGCTATTACGTGATACTGATGCTGAGGCTTAATTTTTTCAAACCAATCACTATTTTTTACATTAATAGGTAATTTCAAATTCTCAGAATTAAATTTAGCTACCGCTACAGCTCCTTCTGAATAATCTATGGCATCAATAGTTGCATTGGGTAGCTCTTTTTTTAACGCTAAAGCTATTGCTCCAGATCCAGTTCCCATATCAAGGATGTGCAATTTTTCTTCTACAACATTTTCCTTGAAATTTTGAATTTTTAACAAAGCTTGTTCAACAACTGTTTCAGTATCAGGTCTTGGAATTAATGTATCTTTTGTTACTTTTAAAGGCAAAGACCAAAATTCTTTCAAACCAAGAATATACGCCAAAGGTTCCCCTTTAAGTCTATCCTTTACCAAATTTCTAATAGTCTCTACATCTGAATCTGAAATTTCATATTCTGGGTATGTTAAAAGAAAAGATTTTTCTTTATTGATAACAAATGAAACTATACTATAAGCTTCAATAGAAGATGTTTCCCTTGCTTCGACGAATTCTCGCAACTCTTGTTCAGCTTCACGATAAATATGACCTACTTGCATAGTATTTCTCCTTATATAAAACGAAACTTAAACACATTTAAAGGAGGAGTTTCCCCCTTATTTAATAAATACCTATAGTTCCATTATTGTCATTGTTCAAAATCTAAATAAAACAACAAAATTAACTTTCATTAGCTAATTGTGCTAATAAGTCAGCTTGATGTTCCTCAATAACAGGTAATACCAAAGCCTCAAGATCACCGTTCATTACTTCATTTAAGCGATAAATGGTTAAGTTTATTCTATGGTCACTTACTCTACCCTGAGGATAATTATAAGTTCTAATTCTATCAGATCTATCACCTGTACTTAATATACTTTGACGTTGTTGTGCCTGTTCTTGAGCTTTCTTTTCTTCTTCTAATCTTGCTAAACGTGATGCAAGAACCGCAAAAGCTTTTGCTTTATTTTTATGCTGTGAACGCTCATCTTGACATTCAACAACTAAACCTGAAGGAAAGTGAGTAATTCTTATAGCAGAATCTGTTTTATTAATGTGCTGACCACCCGCTCCAGAAGCTCTAAAGGTATCAATACGAATATCTTTAGCATTAATTTCAGGAGCTTCAGATTCAGGTACTTCAGGGAAAACCATCACTGTACATGCAGAAGTATGAACTCTTCCTTGAGCTTCTGTTTCTGGTACACGTTGCACACGGTGACCACCTGATTCAAATTTCATGATACCGTAAGCACCCTGACCACTTACTTTACAAATCATTTCCTTAAAACCACCGTGCTCACCATCAGAACAACTCATGATTTCAACTTGCCAACCTTTCTTTTCTGCGTACTTTGAATATAAGCGATATAAATCACCCGCAAATAAAGCAGCTTCATCACCACCAGTACCAGCTCTAATTTCAACGAAAGCATTGTTGTCATCTTTTGGATCTTTTGGTAACAATAAAATTTGAATATTTTTTTCTGCCACTTCTAAATTTGATTTTGCATCATCTATTTCTTCAGCAGCCATTTCTTTTAATTCAGGATCATCACTATTTAACATGTCGTTAATTTCAACAACATCGGCTTGCAACTTCTTAAAGTCATTAAAAGCTTTTACAACAGTTTCTAATTGAGAATATTCTTTATTGAGATCACGAAAACGATTTTGATCATTAGCAATTACTGGATCGCCAAGTAAAGCCTGAACTTCTTCAAATCTTTCATCAAGGGTTTCAAGCTTTGTAATAATAGATTGTTTTAACATCTTTATTCCTGTATGTTTTAACAGTTTAATTAATGGAATAACTAAGAATAGGTATTACACCTATATGAAATTTTAAGAGGAATTAACTAATGCTTATGAAATGCATTAAAGCGTAAATTTTTCATTTTCAGAAATTCGGTAGTTAATTTATAAAACCACCACTCCAAACAACTTAACTAGTTGTACTATTTTATCATAAAAAGACAATTGTTCCAACGACAAAAAAGCCTCTTTTTGTTTAAGAGGCTCAAAAATGATAGGATTCATTATTTCTTTAAATTATTCTTTTTTATTAATTCTTTACGTAGCTAAAACCGTAAGCTTTTGTAAAAGGTGGTAAAGTAGAATGAGACATAATAACTTTACTAAATAGCTTTTTCATACAATATCCTAATATTCCATTTATGTTGTTGGTTGTAACCTAAATTAAATTAACATATACATTAAGTAATTTATGCTACATTTTTAAAATTATTTATAATTTTTCGTTCACAGTAAATAAGTTCTTTTCGTTATTTATATATTTACTGTTTAATAAAACTTGTGATTCACATCACGTAAGTCATACTACTCTTTTTTTTTATAAACTGCAATGTTTTTATGTAATTTCTTTTCATAAAATGTTATGAAACTATTTTCAAAACAATGAAAATAGTTTCACATTCTACCAAAACACAATTTAAACATGATAAAAGTCACATAAAACACGGTTTTTTCAATAATTTAAAATGGCTTGTTACTACATTTATGTAAGTTTATTACATAAATATTTCATAATTTTAATTAACTAAACGATCTATTCTAGAATATATTATTGAAAATATTATTTGGTATCATTCTTTATATACTTAATGTATGCGACAATGAATATATCATTAATATGAAGTTAACTTTATTTATTAAGGTGGATTTATTATGTGCGACAATAATACCAATTGTAAGCAGACAACATTAACAGCTCATGTACATTCAATAGAAACAGGCGGAACTGTAGATGGACCAGGAATAAGATATTTAATTTTTTTTCAAGGATGCAATTTTAAGTGCATATATTGCCATAATCGAGACACCTGGGATCCTAGCAAAGGCGAAATATATACTGTTGATACATTAATGAAAGAGATAATAACCTATAAACCTTTTTTTGATGCAACAGGTGGCGGTGTCACAGCGTCTGGTGGCGAAGCATCACTTCAAGCTAAATTTGTAACAGAATTATTTAAAGCTGTTCATAAAGCTGGTTTTACAACGTGTCTTGATACAAATGGATATTTTATACATTACAATGAAAATGAAATAAATTTAATAAATGAAACCGACACTTTTTTACTCGATTTAAAATGCATGGATGACAACATTCATAGGCAACTCACAGGTAAAACAAACAAATATACTCTTGAATTTGCTAAATATTTACATGCCCACGGAAAAAAAATGTGGATTAGACTTGTAGTAGTACCTACATATACTGATTCTGAAACAAACGCTAGAGCTATGGGCGAATTTATAAAATCTCTAGGTGAATCTGTTGAAAGAATTGAGCTATTACCATACCATGAATTAGGCAAACATAAATGGGCTTTTTTTAATGATCCATATAAACTTGAAAACATCAAACCACCAAAAGCAGAAACGATGAAACAATTAAAGGAAATACTTAAAGAATATCACAAGGAAGTATATTAAACCATATATTGAGAATTACAGCTATAATTAAAACTCTGAACAATAATCAAATAGATTATTGTTCATATTTAATAAACTAAAGTTCTTCCATGAAGCCTTTACCACTTTTATCCTTAATTAAGGCTTTATTTAATGCAATAGCAAGACTCATGTAGGTTGGAGTTAATTCTTGAGCAAGAGAAGCAGCTAAACATATATGTTTATACCAAAGTAAATGCTTCCCTAATAATACTTTTCGTGCTTTTTTACCCAAATAATATAATCCATAGATATGTAAAGCGAAACAAAAACAAATGAAACAAACAGCTGATATCAATACATATGTCTCATATCTATAACTTGTATACAAATAAATTACAGAATACCATATAACAAAAAATGCTCCTAACGGAGGCATTACTCTTTTTGAAAAATTTAATGCCGATATAATGTATCCTTCTTTAAACACATTATTTAACAAACGATTATTTGGCCAAACATTCGCATATTTTTCACCTATAAAAAATACTGAAAAAATCATATTATCTCCATAATATTATGTAATTTCATGCCTACAACAACTTGCTAATCATTATATATGTACTATATATAGTTTAAAAATTTATATAACGAAAGTTATCTATTATTACGTAATTTTCATTAACTATCATTAATGTTTTACTTAAAGAATTTAGAATCATCAGTCTAGGGTTATTATTTGATTAAACTTACATGTAAGAGTAAAATACACATGCTTTGTAAAAGCATAACAAACATAAATGTTTTTACAAATTAAACAATACTTTTAATTAGCCTTGGATTTTACCAATATTCTGAGTAACTAATAAAATTATCGGAAAACCGTAAACCCAATATGGTTAACATCTTTATATTTTATCTACCATTGTAGAAAGGGGATACCAAAGTGGCACACACTATAATGCTTATCCCGATTGGCACTGGGGTGGGCGTAACTTCAATTAGTTTAGGTCTCGTAAGAGCCATCGCTCGTGAAGGAGTAAAAGTAAGCTTCTTTAAACCTGTTGCACAACCGAAGCCATCATATGTAGGACCAGAAGCTAGTACAGCTGTTATTCAGGCAGGTTCAGGTCTTGAACTAATGGAACCAATTGAAGCATCACACATGGAAAGTCTTCTAAGCGCAGGTGACAATTCATCTCTACTAGAAGAAATTATTGCTAATTTTGAAAAGCACTCTAAATCATGTAATGCTGATGTTATTGTTGTAGAAGGCTTAGTGCCTATTGAAAAACATCCATTTGCAGGACAACTTAATGCTCAAATCGCTAGTGGCATTGATGCAGATATTATTTTTGTTACCCAACCAAGCAATGGATCAATCAATGCGTTAAAAGACAGAATTGAATTGGCTTGCAATAGTTTTAGTGAAACAACCCATAAGAGAATTCTAGGTTGCATTATAAACAAAATTGGGGCAAATGTTGATGCTCATGGAATACCTACTCAATTAGAAGTAGGCAAACCTTCAGCAAATATTAAAGATCTCAATTTAGATGGAATTACTAAAATTTTAGCAACAATTCCATGGAATTTACAACTAAACGCAGCTAGAGCTAGTGATTTAGCAAGTTATCTCCAAGCTAAAGTAATCAATGAAGGTGAAATGGATACACGCCGTCTAAACGAGGTTGTATTCTGTGCTCGTGATGTACAAAACATGGTTGAATATATTAAACCAGGTTCTTTACTTGTAACATCAGGTGATCGTTCAGATATTATTATTTCAATTGCTCTAGCTGCAATGAATGGTACAAAGATCGGTGCTTTATTACTTACTGGTGATTACAATTTAGATCCAAATGTTGCAAATTTATGTAAGCAAGCATTCTCTACTGGTTTACCTATTTTACAAACTTCAGATCATACTTGGCAAACTGCAATTGATCTACAACACTTCAATGTAGAAATTCCTTACGATGATCAAGAAAGAATCAACAATATTGCTGACTATGTTGCATCAAACATAGATCAGGATTGGATCAATAGTTTAACTCAAACAACTTCTCATGTAAGACTTTTAAGTCCAGCAGCATTTAGATACAAGCTTACTGAATTAGCTCGTTCTGCTAAAAAACGTATTGTTTTACCAGAAGGTAATGAGCCTAGAACTATTAAAGCAGCTTCTATTTGCGCTAGCAGAGGAATAGCAACGCCTGTATTATTAGGTAATCCTGAAGAAATTAATCGCGTTGCTCTTCAACAAGGCGTAACACTTGATAAAGGTGTGGAAATCATTGATCCGATTGCAAGTCGCGAAAACTATGTTGCTCGTTTAGTTGAATTACGTAAATCTAAAGGATTAACAGCTGAAGCTGCTCGTGAACAATTAGAAGACAACGTTGTTCTTGGAACAATGATGATCGAAAATAATGAAGTTGACGGCCTTGTATCAGGTGCAGTACACACAACTGCAAATACTATTAGACCACCTCTTCAGATTATTAAAACTGCTCCTGGTTCTTCATTAGTATCATCTGTTTTCTTTATGCTTCTACCTGATCAAGTATTAGTATATGGTGACTGTGCTATAAATCCAGATCCAAATGCAGAACAATTAGCTGAAATTGCTATTCAATCTTCAGATACTGCAAAAGCTTTTGGTATTGAACCTCGCGTAGCTATGATTTCTTATTCAACAGGTACATCTGGTAAAGGTGCTGATGTTGATAAGGTAAGAGAAGCTACTGAAATTGCAAAAGCTAAACGCCCTGATTTAATTATCGACGGCCCACTACAGTATGACGCTGCTATCATGGCTAACGTTGCTGCTTCAAAGGCTCCAAACTCACCTGTAGCCGGCAAAGCAACTGTATTTATATTCCCTGACTTAAATACAGGTAATACAACTTACAAGGCTGTACAACGTTCTGCAAATCTTGTGTCCATAGGACCAATGCTCCAAGGTATGAGAAAGCCTGTAAATGATTTATCTCGCGGTGCATTAGTTGATGATATTGTTTATACAATAGCAATCACTGCAATTCAATCAAAACAGCTTGATGATGCTAAATAAATAGTATTGCTAAACAAAGCAAATACTATTGTAGAATTCCCTAGTAAACTGAATAAGTTACTAGGGATTCTTTTTATGAATTCAGCAAAATTACACATAGATGCATGTTGTTTATACAATAATAGAAGACTTCTATTATTTCTAATATTTAAATTCGCGTAATGTAAAAATACGATCTCAAAATTTGAGCATTTTTCCACATTATTCACACCCTAAAGATTATTAAACTAATTACAAACTTATCTTTAATTGAAATTATTTGAGTTACATAGCTAAGAAAATTTAAAATCACTTAAATTTTATTTATTCAGTTCACTTAAATAAAAGTTATATGTTTTATTTTTACCAAAATTTTGCGATCATAGGAGTATGCATATTTATTTAATTAAAGCACTCAAAGCAAATGAAAATTTTAATTACTGGAGCTACAGGTTTTATTGCGCGCAATTTTGTTAAAACTGTTAGTCATCAATTTCAAAATAAAATTGATTTTTTTTTCTACACACGCAGACCTAATATAGCAAAAAATTTCTACTCAAAATTTGAGAACACAACCATAATCTCTGAGATTAATAATGATTTACCTGCACCGGATGTAGTCTTAAATCTAGCAGGTGCCCCAATAATTAAATCACCATTAATTATGCAATCTCCAGAATTATTACGAAAATCAAGAATTTATTACACTTCTTCACTATGTGAACAATTAAAGAAATTTCACAAATTTCCAAATTTATTTATTAGTGGTTCTGCAACATCAATATATAAACATAATCATTTTCCCGTGAATGAAGCATCGGAATTACTTGGAGGAAACTTCCTTGGTAATCTTGCATTTGATTGGGAAAATAGCGCATGGGAAGGATGCAAAACAACAGCTTCTCGTGTTGTACTTTTAAGGCTAGCTAATGTATTAGGTAATGATGGCGGCATGTATAAAAAAATGACACCTTTCTTTAAAAAAGGTTTAGGTGCCACAATAGGAAGCGGATCTCAATTTGTACCTTGGATTAGCATTAATGATACAATTAGAGCAATACTATTTATTATTGCACATCATGATATTCAAGGTGCTGTAAATATCGTAAATACCACCGTTTCTACTCAAAAAGAATTATCAACAGCTCTAGCAAAATCTTTCTCACAAAAAGTATATTTAAAAATACCTAAAGTTCTTGTCAAAATGAGTCAAGGAGATATAGCAAGAGCATTAACTGAAAGTTTATTGGTATCTCCTGACAAACTACTACATCACGGTTTTCAATTTGAAGATTTAGATTTAGCTAGTCTATTTGAACAACTAAAGAAAACAAAAAAACTATAATTTTTTGCAACTTATAACTATTGCTTTATTGTTTTTTACGACCCACTTTACGTTATAACCATATAATGAAACGCCATACTCACGATCTAATGAATCTGCAACTCTTTTAAAAGCAGGTCGTGGATCTTGAGCAAGTAATTCTGCAATAAAGTCCTTAAAGTTAGGTATTCTAGTTTTTAATATTTCATCAATTGAGTTATCAGTAAAACCTACAAGAATTTCAGGTGGAGGTGTTTCTGCAAAACCACTATCAGCATTAGGTATAGAATCTACAAATTTTATGTATGGTTTAACATCAATAATTGGAGTACCATTTACAACATCAGCACCTTCAATTATCAATGAAATGCCTTTTTGTGAATCATAATCAACCTTTAGTAACCTTACAACAGATAGACCTAACCTATTTGGTCTAAAAGGGGATCTCGTTGCAAAAATTCCTTTGGTTATATTTCCACCCAATCTTGGAGGTCGTACTTTTGTGGAAAATTTTTTATTTTCAGGTACTTGATGAAAAAAAAATGTAACCCATAAATGTGAAAATTCACTTATTCCATCAAAGGCTTCAAATACATTATACGGTGGGTAAAAGTGGATAACGAAACGACCATTATGGATTAACGTGCTTTGTCGAGGAATAGCAAATTTTTCATCAAAAGGAGTCTCAATAAAACCTATTGGTTTAATGATTAGTTGCTCATCACTATTCATCTTTTATATAAACCATTCTTGCATAACAAGATACACTTGATACACAACTAGGAGTATTTTCTAGTTTTATACATTTTGAAAAAACTATGCCATTAGCCCCTTTCTCAGCTGCTTGTTTTTTTGCATCAGTACGAGCTATTGCTTCACTTGCAGGAGCTTCTAGGCTAGTTGCTTGACATGACAAACCTTCAATTGAACCTACTTCTGCATAATCAAGATCTACTAAATCCTTATCTGAATAAACTTCCACACTTGACTGCGCAAAATAATCTTTAATATTCTTAGGATCCAGATTTGATTCAAAACTGAAATAACTACAACCGCTTAATAAAAAAATAATGCTTGATAACAATACAAATAACTTCATAAAACCCCAAAAAAGTTACAAGGGAAAAGTAGATTTGCTATTTAAAATGAATATAAATACAAAGATTGGTGGAGCTACACGGGATCGAACCGAGGACCTCTTGCATGCCATGCAAGCGCTCTCCCAACTGAGCTATAACCCCTTAATGATTTTGCTTATGATAAACCAGCAAAAAAATAGTGTCAAAAATTTTTTTACCAAAAAAAAGACTGGCCAATTTTTAATCAAAAATTTTAAACCAGTCCTTTTCAATAATAAAAGACTTAAGCTTGAGCAAACTTTTCTTTTAAATACGCAATAGTCTTGTCAATACGTTTTAAGCAACGCTCTTTGCCAATTAACTGCATAACAATACCAATTTCAGGAGATTGACCAAGTCCTGTCAAAGCTATACGTAAAGGCATTCCAACCTTACCCATACCAACAGCCATCTCTTCTGAAGTCTGTTCCACAGGAGCATGCAATTTTTCTGCAACCCAATCACTTTCAGACATTTGTTCTAATTTTTGCTTTACTCTTTCAAGAGCTTCTTCACTATTTGATTTGAACCACTTCTTCACTGCAGCTGGATCGTATTCATTATACTCTTGATAAAAATACTTAGATTGTTCAGCCATTTCACGCAAAGTGTGACTTCTCTCAGCTAATGCAGTAACAACTTCTTCTAATTTTGGTCCATTACTATAATCAATGCCTAGAAAATTCATTTGCCATACAAGCTCTTCTGCAACACGAGAAGCAGGCAAAGTTTTAATATAATGATTATTCACCCATCTTAGTTTTTCAGTATTGAATGCTGATGCACTTTTAGAAATAGCATCTAAACTAAATAATTCTATCATTTCAGGCATGGTAAAAATTTCTTGATCACCATGACCCCAACCTAAACGAACTAAATAGTTTAATAATGCTTCTGGTAAATAACCATCATCGCGGTATTGCATTACACTAACAGCACCATGTCTTTTAGAAAGCTTTGTGCCATCATCACCCAAAATCATAGACACATGTGCAAATTCAGGAACTGTAGCACCTAAAGCTTTATAAATATTAATCTGACGAGGTGTATTGTTAATATGATCTTCGCCTCTAACAACATGGGTAATTTTCATATCCCAATCATCAATCACTACACAAAAATTGTATGTAGGTGTACCATCTGTACGTCTTATAATAAGATCATCTAACTCTGCATTATCAAATTCAATATCACCTCTGATTAAATCATGGAATTTAACCTTACCTTCTGTTGGATTTTTAAAACGTACGCAATAAGGTTCATCTGGTGAATGTTCTTCATGAGAATCACGGCAATGACCATCATAACGAGGCTTTTCTTTACGAGCCATCTGCTCTTCATGACGTTTTTCCAATGTTTCCTTAGAGCAATAGCACTTATAAGCCCTACCGTCTGCTAACATTTCATCGATAACAGCATTATACCTATCAAAACGTTTTGTTTGATAAAAAGGACCTTCATCCCAATTAAGGCCTGTCCATTTCATAGCTTCAATTATTGCATCAATAGCTGGTTGAGTGGAACGTTCACGATCTGTATCTTCAATTCTAAGAACAAACTTACCATTATTATGACGTGCATATAACCATGAGTACAATGCAGTACGAGCGCCACCTACATGTAAAAAACCTGTAGGACTTGGAGCAAAACGGGTTCTAACTTCCATTTATATAATTCCATTTAAAAAAAACATTTTAAGGCAATAACCTTTTCTACTAACGTTATTTTACCACTATGAAATTAATCTTGCACCTATATGAAAAAAATGAATTGTGTTTACACAAAATTAAAAGAAATTTCATTTAACCATTTTTAATATCACCTTTTAATACCATAATTTATAAAAAAAG
>CAZTNG010000026.1:0-24985 GCA_964615195.1 uncultured Enterobacterales bacterium | reverse complement strand
TAAAACTCATGATTTATCACCTAATATTTGATAATAATTATACATCCTTTTTTATTTATAAAACAAAATAAAAAGCTATATTAAAAATATAGCTTTCATATGCTAAATATACGATCAATAAAAGTTCATTAATTCAATACTTGCTGTGTAAATTCTTCCACCTGTTAAATATCCAGAACTTAGTTGATAATTTTTATCCATTAAATTTTCTATAGACAAGCCAAATTTAACTTTATTTTGCCAAGTATATCCTGTAGCAATATTTACTAGTGCAAAACCTCCAAGAGGTTTTGCAGATGTATACCTTTTGGAAACAAAATTATATAACCCACTAAAATTAAATTTACCTAATTCGCCACTTATATGAGCTTTATACATCTGTTTAGCTCTATATTTTATAGTTTCATCTGTATTACTATCTTTAGGATCTAACAAATCTACAGAAAGGCCAAAAATTATTTTTTCAAAATTATAATCTGTTCCTAATTCAACACCTTTGATAATAGCTTCTGATACATTGTAGTACTTCCAAGTATTCATATCGTAGCCAATTAAGTCAGACATTTTTGTATAATAAAAATTAGAATAGTATCCTAAATATTCTAAATTCCCCTTAAATCCGAACTCAATATTTTTTGATTTTTCTTCCCTTAAATTAGTATTTCCACCTAATGGATAATATAATTCCATCAAAGTTGGAGATCTATAAGCTGTGCCATATTTTAAAGAAAACATTGCATAATTATTAAAATTCAACCCACCTCCTACAGAAAAGGAATGATGAGTACCATAACTAGAGTTGTCATCCACACGATAACTTAGTTCTGCTAGATAAATTCCTTGTTCAGAATTTACACATGCAAATAAAGCTCTGTTGACTAATGATTTATCATCATTAGAAAAATATTGCCCATAAGATGATGAATCTTTATTTAATACGTTATTATCAAACTCTCCACCAAAACCGAATTTAAAACCTGGAAATATTACAAAATCATTTGTAAAATGAGTACTTAAAGCATTAATTTTAAAAGGTGATGCAGTATGACCTATTTTACTATCGCCTATTGGGTAACTATACTCATTACTGTTTGTATACATAAAACCATAATCATAATTATAACTATCACTTCCATATTTAGAACCAATTGATACAATGTTTCTTTCAACATCATTTCGATCTTTTTCTTTTATTGGATCACCTGTTGCCCAATCAAAATAAGAATTATCATATTCCCCCCTATTAAATAGGTAATTATAACTTGCCCATAACTCTATATTATTAGGAGTTAAATGCGAAATATTAAGATTTAGATTTTTACTTTTATAACCATATTTAGTACCATCATTCAGTCCCGCTTGTGGATGGATATTGAATCCATCTGATTTCGATGCACCACCTGCAATTTTTAAAACTGTAGACTCATCAATTAACAATGTATTGTTAAATCCTAATTCATGCGTGTCGTATGAAGAATATGAATATTTTAATGATTGCTTATTCTTATAGTTAGGTTTTGTAATTATGTTTATAACCCCGCTAATAGCATTTGCTCCATAAACAGTAGCTCTTTGTCCCCTTATAAATTCTATTTTCTCAATCATATTTGTGGGAATAAAATTAGGATTAATTGCAGCAATACCGGAAGTATTAAGAGTATTTCCATCTAGTAATACCAAGACATGCTCAGCTTTACCACCTCTAACATAAAAATTAGCAGCTTGCCCTTTTCCTCCATAACTAAAAACTTGAATTCCTGGTAATAGAGACAAAGCCTCTGAAAGAGAAGAAATGTTGTGACTTTCTATTTGTCTAGCAGTGACAGAATGTATATCAGCTAAAACTGATGTTTTGCTTTCTTGCATTCTATTAGCAGTTACAACTATATCATTTTCATTTATAGTTGTTTGAGCAGATGAAAAACAAGGGAATAAGATCCCCACCATTAAGATAATTTTAAATTTCATGTACTAAATCCATATCGCGTAGATAACATATAATCAAAAGGCAAGTCTTCGGGCTCAGAACAATAATAAACACAAACTTCCCAGTATAAAACCAGTGTTATATAGTGCTAAATTTCTATACCGCTGCGCGTCAGCTTTGGATTTTCACCAAATTCCTTATTAAGAATATTCACCTCAAGTTTGCGTATTATATAGATAAGAATCAATTAGTAGTTAATTAATAAAAATATTAATTTTTATTACATCAACATTCAGATCTTGTAATAAAAAATAAAACATTAAGATATAATAAAATATATAGTTAGAAGGAATACATTAATGAGTTTATTTGGTGACATTAATAAAGACGAATATCAAGAGCAAATTGATAAAAAAGTTTTAAAAATAGAGAATTTATTTAAAGATTGTTTTACAACTCCAAAACCAAGTATTTTTTATTCAAATCCGATAAATTACCGAATGAGAGCTGAATTTAATATTTATCACGACGGCTCAAAAATAAAATATTTTATGATAAATAAAATAGGAAAAAATAAAACAAAAGTATTTATTGATCACTTTGACCCTGGTTCTACTTTAATCAATTTTTTCATGCCGATTGTTGCTGAACTAATTTCTAATAATGAAATTATAAGATCCAAACTTTTTGCAATAGATTTTCTCACCACTCTTAGTGGCGAGGCTTTAATAACTTTAACCTATCACAAAAAATTAGATGACGAGTGGACTAATGAAGCAAATAAATTGTTGGAGCAATTAAGAAACTATAAAAAAAGTGTTAATGTTATAGGCAGAGCTTTTAAGCAAAAAATTTCTTTAAACCAAGATTTTGTATGGGAACAGCTTTCTGTAAATAACAAAACATACAGGTATCAACAAGTTGAAAATAGTTTTACTCAACCTAATGCTAACGTATGTGAAAAAATGCTATCTTGGGTAAAAAATAATGTCATCGATAAAACAAGTGATTTGCTAGAACTATATTGCGGAAACGGAAATTTTTCTATAGCCTTAGCTGATAACTTTAGAAAAGTATTAGCCACAGAAATATCTAAAACAAGTGTTCTATCCGCGCAAAACAACATAAAATCAAACAATATAAACAACATAAAAATTATTAGAATGAGCGCTGAGGAATTTACACAAGCATTAAACAGAGAACGAACTTTTAATAGACTGCGTCAAGCTGAAGTTGATCTTGATGACTATAACTGCAAAACAATTCTAGTTGATCCTCCTCGTTCTGGTTTAGATATAAAAACTATCGAGCTACTTCAAAAATATGAAAAAATTATATATATTTCATGTAACCATGACACTCTTATAGAAAATCTAAAATTGTTAACTAAAACTCACGATATTCTTAATCTATCATTCTTTGACCAATTTCCATATACAGAACATATTGAAACAGGGATTATCCTAGGCAAAAAACAACAACATTAAAGTCTAATTCACAATAATAATTCCTAAAAATAGATTCATATAATACGTATGAACCCCATTATCAATAACGGGGTTCATATTAAAATCATGCTTTTACATCAAAATAAAAATTTATTCCATATAATGAGCAGGCATAGGTTTTCTTGCAACACCAGAGGCAATCGCTGCTTTTGCCACAGCTTTTGAAACCCAACTATATAAACGATGATCAACAGCTTTTGGCATTATATAATGTTTGCCAAATTCTAATTGATCTTCTCCAGATAACCTTAATACCTCATCAGGAACAGGTTCTTGAGCTAACAATCTTATTGCATTCATTGCCGCTTTTTTCATTTCAAGGTTTATTTCAGAAGCTCTAACATCTAATGCACCCCTAAATAAGAAAGGGAAACAAATAACATTGTTTATTTGATTAGGATAATCAGATCGGCCAGTTCCAAAAATAATATCCGGTCTAACTTCTTGAACAACAGCAGGTGCAACTTCAGGATCTGGATTAGAACACGCAAAAATAACAGCATTAGGAGCCATACTCTTTACTTGTTCTTCGTTTACCAAATTAGAACCAGACACACCTAAAAATACATCAGCATCTTTCATAGCTTCATCTAAAGTTCTTAATCCACTGTCATTTACAAATCTTGGTTTTTCGCCATTCAAATCTGTTCTTGCTGAACAAACGACACCATGTCTATCTAACATGTAAAAATTTTCTCTCTTAGCCCCACAAGCTAAAAGCAAATCAGAGCATGCAACACCAGCTGCACCAGCACCTAAACATACAACTTTACAATCTTCTATTTTTTTGCCTTGAATTTGTAAAGCATTCAAAATACCAGCTGTAGTTACAATTGCAGTACCATGTTGGTCATCGTGAAAAACAGGAACTGAACAAATTTTCTTTAATCTTCGTTCAATTTCAAAACACTCTGGTGCCTTAATATCTTCAAGATTAATACCACCAAATGTGTCAGCTATATTTGCAACTGTATTAACAAAATCATCAATGTCTTTATGCTTTACTTCAATATCAATAGCATTTACATTTGCAAAACGCTTAAATAATAAAGCCTTACCTTCCATTACAGGTTTAGAGGCCAAAGGACCTAGATTGCCTAAACCAAGAATTGCAGTACCATTACTTATTACTGCAACCAAATTACCTTTTATGGTATATTCATATGCTAGTTCTGGGTCTTTCGCGATCTCGCTAACTGGTTCAGCAACACCTGGACTATATGCGAGAGTCAAATCATGAGCAGTTTCTGCTGGTTTTGAAATTTCAATAGAAATTTTCCCTGGGATCGGATGTGCATGGTAATCCAATGCAGCATCATGTAATTTTTTATCAGCCATATGGCAATCTCCAAGTTCATAAACAAATATATATCTTATGAACTACTATATTTAAAAGTAACTCTTTTATTAATGGCAATACTTCTTATACATCAACAAAGTACCACTTATTACAGAATAATCCAAATTTAATCTTATAAAAGAGAACAGTCTAAAAAAAATTGATTTTGTGATGTTAAACACACAAAATTAAGAAAAAAACCCGCTAAAAAGCGGGTTTTTCACAATTGTTTCGAACTTACTTCTTTGAAGAAATAGCACCAAAACGCTTATTGAAACGTTCAACACGTCCACCAGTATCAACAATCTTTTGCTTACCAGTATAGAAAGGGTGACATGCAGAGCAAACATCAACTGTTATGTCATGACCTATTGTAGAACGAGTCTGGAATACATTACCACAAGAACACTTTACAGTGATCGCGTCGTAGGCTGGATGAATATCTTTTTTCATGGGAAACCTCAAGTAAGGTTGCGTCGCCATCTGACCGCTATTCGCGCCAAACACCACACAAATAAAATAAAAAAACAAAATTTACGGTCGCAAATGATATATTATTAATAAAATTTTTGCAACAGGAATCTATATATTATGTTTTTTCAAGTAGCTTTGAATGTTCCTTTATTTAAAACATTTGAATACTTTTATTTAGAATCGAAAATTATAAATTCTACTAACTTAGAAGGAAGGAGGGTATTAGTTTCTTTTTCCTCAAAAAATATTGTTGGTATCATTGTTAAATGTAGTAATGTTTCATCTCTACCAAATAATATAAAAGTAAAAGAAATTATTGAATTAATTGATGATATTCCTTTATTTACAACAGAAATTCTAAATCTTTTAAAATGGGCTTCTGAATACTATCATTATCCTATTGGAGAAGTATGTTATAGTGCAATTCCCTCAGCATTAAGAAATGATCATAATGCTTCATTGCCAATTATTGAAGGTTGGGAAAAAGCTAATTTTACAGATACAAATGGTGATGTATTAAAAGGTGCTCGTGTTGCAAAAAAAGCTTTTGAAATAATTTGTCAAGGACCTATATCAACCCTAGCACTAAGAGAACAAGGAATCTCAAAACAAATATTAAATAAACTGCAAAATTTAGAATTGATTGAAAAAATAGATTTAAGAAAATCTAATACAAAATGGTATGAAAAACAAATCAAAATTAACAAAGAACTTCAATTAAATATTGAGCAAAAAAATATTGTTAATTCGATTAACTTATCATGTTTTAACGTTTATTTAATAAATGGAGTAACAGGTTCTGGAAAAACGGAAGTATACCTACATATTATTGCCAAATGCTTACGTAAAGGGTTGCAAGCATTAGTATTAGTTCCAGAAATTAACCTAACTCCTCAAACGGTAAGTCGTTTCTATGATAGATTTTCTGTACCAATAGTATGTATTCATTCATCGTTAACAAACACTGAAAAATTACAATCATTCCTTGTAACAAAATCAACGGAAGCTGCTATCTTGATCGGCACTCGAAGTTCTCTTTTTACTCCAATGCCCAAATTAGGTGTTATTATTGTAGATGAAGAACATGATTATTCATATCACCAAGATGATGGTTTCAGATATTCAGCAAGAGACTGCGCTATAAAGAGAGCTCAAAGCATAAATATTCCAATATTATTAGGGTCTGCAACACCATCAATTGAATCAATTAATAATGTTAGAGTTGGTAAATATATTGAATGTAGACTTAATAACAGAGCTGGTAAAGCTTCAATGGTATCTAGTGAAATTATTGACATGCGCCATCAAAACGTTATACAAGGCCTTTCAGAACCTTTAATTGATGCTATTGCTAGAACTATATCACAGGGTAACCAAGCATTAATAATGCTAAACAGAAGAGGTTATGCACAATCAGTCATATGTCATGATTGCGGTTTTATATTTAAATGTTCTAATTGTGATACTAATTTATGTTTTCATTCCATAGGGAATTTCTTATCATGTCATCATTGTGAAACAAAATATCCTATTCCACAAGTTTGTCCAAAATGTGGGAGCTCAAAGCTTGTTTCCACAGGAAATGGTACTGAAAAAATTTGCGAGACTCTTAGTTCGATATTTCCAAATGCACACATTATTAGAATTGATAGAGATACTACATCTAAAAAAGGAATTTTAGAAGAATATCTAAATAATATTAATTCAAATAAATACCAAATTTTGGTTGGAACACAAATGCTTGCTAAAGGGCATCATTTCCCAAATGTTACTTTGGTTGGGATCGTTAATATTGATTCTTATTTATATTCAAATGATTACAGAGCCACTGAGAAGTTAGCACAACTTATTATACAGGTATCTGGTAGAGCTGGTCGTGAAGAAAAAACAGGACATGTAATATTACAAACACATTGTCCAAAACAGCCTCTTCTATTAAAATTAATTAACGATGGCTATGATGGTTTTGCAACAGAATGTTTAAAAGAAAGATATCTATCAGATCTTCCGCCTTTCAGCTACCAATTTGCACTTAGAGCAGATGGCACGGATAAAAAAGATGTATTTGATTTTCTTGATAATTCATACAAATTTTTATTAAATAATAATTTTCTTGAAAAAGGTACTACATTCACACCACCTTTTTCTTCACTAATTGAAAGAAGACAAAATAGATTTCATATGCAAATAATTGTTCAATCAAAAATCAGGAAAAACATTTCTGAATGCGCAACCATACTTTTAAACAAAATAGATCAATTCAATAAACGTAATAAAATACATACTGTTATTGAAATAGATCCAATAGATATAATTTAATAAATAACATACAAATTTATTTTGCATACCTATTTATCTTTATTATAGTGGAAAAAAAAGAGCTAAAAGGGTAAAATTAGATAAATAAATTTGTTAAAAAGTGAACATATTATGAAGTTGCACATTCAAGAAAAATTATCTCAAATTATTCAAGAACTAAAAAATGACAATGCCATTGATAAAGAAATACAAATTCGCATCATGGTAGAAAACACGAAAGATAAAAATCACGGCGATTATGCAACAAATATTGCAATGCTCCTTTCAAAACCTATGAAAATGTCACCACTAAATATTGCAAATCTTTTACTAAGCAAATTTGAAAATGATGACAAAATTTCTAAAACAGAAATTGCAGGACCAGGTTTTATAAATTTCTACGTTAATAAAAACTTTTTAGAAGAACAAATTAATAATTTACTTACAGATAATAATTTTGGAGTAAAACAATCCACCGAAAGGAAAACAATTGTTATTGATTATTCCTCTCCGAATGTTGCTAAGGAAATGGCAGTTCACCATATTAGATCTACAGTAATTGGAGATTCAGTTGTAAGAATCCTAGAATTCTTAGGAAATAAAGTTATACGCGCTAATCATATAGGTGATTGGGGAACACAATTTGGTATGCTTATTGCGTATCTAGAAAAAAAAGAAAATGAAAATGCTAATTCTTTAGAACTAAGTGATTTAGAAGCTTTCTATCGCGAAGCAAAAATTTGCTATGATGAAGATGAAAACTTTGCCACAAAAGCGAGAAGCTATGTTGTTAAACTCCAAAGTGGAGATAAATACTGCCATAGCATGTGGGAAAAATTAGTAAAAATCACAATGGATCAAAATCAAGAAATATATAAACGCTTAAATATTTCTTTAACTGAAAAAGATGTAATGGGAGAAAGTTTATACAACCCTATGCTCCATACTATCGTAGAAGATCTTGTAAGTAAAAATCTAGCTGTTAGAGATGATGGTGCAATGGTTGTATATTTAGATCAATTTAAAGATAAAGATGGCAAACCTAGAGGCGTTATAGTTCAGAAGAAAGATGGAGGATATCTGTATACAACTACCGATATTGCTTGTACCAAATACCGCTGTGAACATTTTCATGCAAACAGAATTATTTGTTTTGCAGATTCTAGACAACATGAACACTTACTCATGGCTTGGAATATTGCATCATTAGCAGGATACGTACCTAATGGCGTTTCGCTAGAACATGGTGCTTTTGGCATGATGTTAGGCAAAGATGGGAAACCTTTTAAAACTAGAACAGGTGGAACAGTTAAATTAAAAGACTTACTTGATGAAGCTGAAGTAAGAGCTGCCACACTAATTCAAGACAGAAATTCAGACTTAACAGCGGAAGAAAAAAATAAAGTTATCCATACCATTGCAATGGGTGCTGTAAAATATGCAGATCTTTCAAAAAATAGAACTACAGATTATATTTTTGATTGGGATAATATGCTTTCTTTTGAAGGTAATACATCTCCTTACTTACAATATGCTTATAGCAGAATTCAATCAATTTTTAAGAAAACTCAAACAAAACCTGGTGCAATAAAAATTATAACAAATGAAGAGGAAGCTTTAGCTCAAAAATTCGTAAAATTTAATGAGGTTGTAAATCAAGCTGCAAATAAAGCAATGCCACATTTACTATGCTCATATCTATTCGAATTATCCGGACTATTTATGCGTTTTTATGAGAATTGCCCAATAAATAAAAATGATATACCCTTGGATATTCAAAAAAGTAGACTCGCCCTCTGTTACGTAGCTTCAGGTATATTACGAACAGGCTTATTCTTACTTGGTATTGACGTATTGGAAAAAATGTAAAATGGTCGCCACAGTAAAACATAACAAGAGAACATCAACAACAAAGAGAAATACTGCTTCCCAAAATATGAGAAGCGGTAAATTCTACTTTTTGTGTTCAATTGTTGTTATTTTAATTGTCTTTTTCAGTTATATTTTGTATCAATTAAAAGCAATAAAAGTTCCAAAAAATACAACCGATAAGCAATCTCAAATAGTTAGTAAACCAAAATATAAACAAATTGAAAACTCCTATAACTATACAGAAATATTAGAATCAAAAGAAATTGATTCTGGATCAGGTGTAAAAATTACAAGAAATTATGAAGCTGAAAAAATTGCCAAAGAAAATGCTTACAGGAAAGAATTAGAAGAGAAAAAGAAAGCTAAACAAAAAGCGGAGCAAGAAAAAATTGCCTTAGCTGAAGAACGAAAACGTCAAGCTTTTGAAAAGAAACTACAGACAGATCAACAACGTTTAGTTTCTGCAAAAGAATCAAATACGTTAAAGCAAAATAAAATAGAAGCTTATCAAAAAAAGCCCACTAACGTTGCTGATAAATACATAAACTGCAGCAGTGATAATTATAGAACAATAAAAGAAGCAGAATCACAAAAAGCAAAGCTTGCATTTTCAGGTAAAGAATCTAAGGTTGTTTACAAACAGATGGGTGGTGGAGTTGTATATTCTGTAAATATTGGACCTTACAATACATTAAACGAAGCTGTATCGGCAAGAAACGAACTTTTAAATTCAAAATTAGGGAAAAATTGTTCAATTCAATAAATACGATAAAAGCAAAATCTCACACATGTTGTTCTTTCAACTAAATTAATATATACATATAGGTATTGAATTTTTAATTTTTGCCTATATGTATTATGTGTATATTTTCATAAAAACGAATTGTATCATTAAACTTATTTTTAATAATTCATTATGAAATTATGTATAATATTTCTCAAAAAAAGGATAATCATGACAACAATTGTTTCTGTAAGACGTAATGGAAAAGTCGTAATCGGTGGCGATGGTCAAGTATCGTTAGGTAATACTGTGATGAAAGGAAATGCAAGAAAAGTTCATCGCATTTTTAACAATAAAGTTTTGGCTGGCTTTGCTGGAAGTACAGCTGACGCTTTTACGCTTCTAGAAATTTTTGAAAGCCAATTAAAAAGCAATTCAGGAAGTTTAGAAAAAGCGGCCGTTGGGTTCGCAAAAGAATGGCGTACCGACAAAAGTTTAAGAAAATTAGAAGCTATGTTGATAGTTGCAGATAGTGAAAAATCATTTATTATTAGTGGTGCTGGTGATGTTGTTCAACAAGATAATGACATTCTTGCTATCGGTTCTGGTGGAAATTATGCGTTAAGTGCAGCAAAAGCGCTAGTCGAAAATACTGAATTAGAAGCAGATGATATAGTTAAAAAATCCTTAAAAATTGCTGGAGATATATGTGTTTACACAAATACATATCAAACTATAGAATCCATTGAATATTAAGGAAATTATAATGAATGAATTAACACCAAAAGAAATAGTTACCGAACTTGATAAATATATAATAGGTCAAAATAAAGCAAAACGCTCCGTCGCAATTGCAATGCGCAATCGCTGGAGAAGAATGCAACTTGATCCGAAATTTAGAGTAGAAGTTACTCCAAAAAATATCCTTATGATTGGACCTACTGGTGTAGGAAAAACTGAAATAGCTAGAAGACTAGCAAAATTAACTGACGCTCCATTCTTAAAAGTCGAAGCAACAAAATACACCGAAATCGGCTACGTAGGGAAAGAAGTTGGATCAATCATCAAAGATTTAGCAGATGTGGCAATGAAAATGCTTAGGGAAAAGCAAATAAAGCAAAACCAATCAAAAGCAGAAGAATTAGCAGAAGAAAGAGTTTTAGATGCCCTACTACCTTCACGTCCTAATGCGACTGAAGAAGAAAAAGATACAAATACACGCCAAATTTTTAGGAAGAAACTCCGTGAAGGTGAATTAAATAACACTGAAATAGAAATTAAATTAAAACAACAAACACCAGGAGTAGAAATATTAACACCACCAGGAATGGAAGATATGGCTAGTCAATTAGAAGAAATCTTTGGGAAAATGCCTTCTAGTGACAACTATAAATCTACTAAAGTAACTGTTAAAGATGCTTTAAAAATTATTACAGAAGAAGAAAATTCAAATCTTGTTAATGACAAGGAAATAAAACAAGAATTAATTTCTGTAGTTGAAAATAATGGAATTGTTTTTATAGACGAAATCGACAAAATTTGCGAGCAAAAAACTTCAGATCAAAATAAAGTATCTAGAGAAGGCGTTCAAAGAGATCTACTACCTCTTATTGAAGGTTGTTCTGTAAAAACAAAATACGGAATGATTAAGACAGATCATATTTTATTTATTACATCTGGAGCTTTCCAATTATCCAAGCCATCAGATTTAATACCTGAATTGCAAGGTAGATTGCCAATAAGAGTTGAATTAGAAGATCTTACTGCTGATGATTTTGAAAAAATACTTACTGAACCAAATGCATCATTGACTGAACAATGCATAAAAATGTTAGCAACAGAAGGTGTATCTATAAGTTTTGCAAAAGACGGAATCAAAAAAATTGCAGAAGCTGCATTTTCTGTTAATGAAAATACCGAAAATATTGGAGCTAGAAGATTACATACGATAATGGAGAAACTTATTGAAGAACTATCTTTTTCAGCTCCAGAAAATTGTGGTAAATCATATGTTATTGATGCAAATTACGTTTCATCTCATTTAGATAAAATCGTAGCTAATAACGATTTAAGTCGCTATATATTATAGTTAATGGATTAACAAATGATTACTTTGGAAGAAATTAATATATTATTTGATGAAATTGAAAGTGAAATAAACTCTCTCTCTGGAAAATTTTCAAAAATTGAGGAATTAACAGTCGAAAACATCAAACTTAAAGATATTATTCAACAAAGAAATCAAATGAATAGTTCATTAACTGAAGAAAACGAAAGGTTAAAAGCTAATCAGTATTCCTGGCAAAAAAGAGTAAATAACCTTCTAGAAAAGATGAAAACTAAATAAAACTTAAGGTAGGTAAAAAAAATAACCTACCTTAATAATTCAAAAACACAGACAACAAAACCTCATTAGATACTTCACTAAGCTATATCTAACGGATCTTGGCTTAAAATGACACCAGTTTCATCTGCGTAAATATAATCTTCACTAAAAATGGTAACCCCTGCAAAATTCACAGGTGCATCATTCTCCCCAACTTCACTATCGTCAGATAATACAGGAATTGATCCTACAGCCATTACACCTATGTCAAAGTTTTTTAACTCATTAACATCTCTAACAGCGCCATAACACAATATGCCTTCCCATCCATTCTGAGTAGCCATTGCAACAATTTCTTCATCAATAATAGCTCTTCTTAACGAACGGCCACCATCTACCACCAAAACTTTTCCTAGACCATTGCTACGTAACGCATCAATAATAATACCTCGATGTTCAAAACATTTTATGGTTACAACTTGTCCATAAAAAGCAGATCTTCCACCATAACTATTAAAAAGAGGATCCATCACATCAACTGTATCCATGTACAAATCACATAATTTTGAGGTACTCAGTTTCATCATTATTCTCCGTTTATAATGCTACAATCCATTGTACGTCCATGACAAAAATCGTACAAGCGATATAAACCATAATCAATTCACTTCGGAGTATATCCAAAATATAGCATAACATATTGCAAGCATTTCAATGGTAAAATACTTATTCATTTTTAAAATATCTTTTGAAGATGCATTGTAACGACCAATTATAGACAAATTTGTAGCACTTAATGGAGATACTGTAATACCCAATCCCCAACCAATTAACATCAGCAAACCAACTAAAGTTGGATCAGGATTAAAATGGTTGATCACCGGAATTATGGTAGACAAAGTTATTATTGGGTGTAACCCCATATATGAAATTATTATTATTAAAATTAGGGAAAATATAGCCTCATTAGGACCAAAAGAATTTGTAATACTGTAAATAAAATTAGGTGGATAAATTTTAACAATTCCTGAAATTGCACCAGACATAATTCCCGCAGCCAAATATAAAGCGATTTGCCCCCCCATATTAGGGAAGTATTCCAAAATTTGATTTGAAATATCCTTCTTAAAATGGTGTTTATTCATTAATAAAATTGAAATAATTGGTGTAACGATTGCAATTATTATAATTACACTACGGGTACTATCAAGATAATGATAAATCATCACACTTAACACCAAAATTAACGGCAATTTTAGAGAGGAAAAGGAAACAGGGAATCCTTCAAAATCTGTTTTCTGTTGTTTTATATCTATAAAAGTCAATAAAATTGTTACGAGTACCAAAAAAATACCTATAGGTATAGTAATTAACAACTTCATACCTGGAGAATATAGCAAAGCCACTGCACAACCAACAAAAAAAGGTGACCAATATGACGCTGCACAGAAACCTCTACTTATCACCATAACTTGAGAAACGGATAATCTATGATTTTTCTCAAGTCTATCACCAATGACATATATAACAGCAAGACTAATAACGGCTCCTAATATATTAGCTCCTAACAATGTAGATAGAACACCTTTTCCCCCTTTTAATAATTCAGTGCCATGCAAATGTCTTGTGGCTAATGATAAGAAGCTACTTGCCGCAAACATTGCCGCCATTGTTATATTTGCACTAAACATCTTTGATATATCTAATGTTTCACCTTGAATTAATACAAAAACGATTAAAATAAAAGAAATGGCATATAGTGCAAAAATCTGTTTCCGAGCGGTAATCCCCATAAATGGCAACAATAATACTGAACCAAGCCAACCACATACAACAGGAAACATTAATGGTAAATCATTAAAATAGGCATTAATTACAACACCAATTAACATTAATAGGTACAGAAAACCGGAACTAATACGAATTTTATTTTTCACAGGAGGCCTAAATGTTTTGATCCATATCAACTGAAGGCATTGCACTTTTACAATCACCTATAAGTTTTGCGGGAACACCTACGACAGTGGTATGAGGGCAAACATCATGTAATACAACACTTCCTGCTCCGATTTTTGCACCTTCACCAATAACAATATTACCCAAAATACTTGCTCCAGCGCCAATCATAACGCCTCTTCTTATTTTCGGGTGTCTATCTCCTTGTTGATGACCTGTACCACCTAAAGTCACATTATGTAAAAATGAGACATCATTAGCAACAACAGCCGTTTCTCCAATTACAACACCAGTTGCATGATCAAACATTATTCCATGTCCAATTTTAGCAGCAGGATGTATATCAACACCAAATGTTATTGATATTAAATTTTGCAAAAAATAAGCTATTTCATAACGATTATTTTCCCATAACCAATGTGCAATTCTATATGCCTGAAGTGCATGATACCCCTTCAAATAAAGCAAAGGAGTAACATAATATATAACTGCAGGATCTCTATCTTTTACAGCTTGCAAATCAATAGCTGCTGATTCAATAATAGATTTGTCATTATTATAAGCTTCGGTAAATATTTCTCTTAATACTATTGCTGGCATAATAGACGAATTCAGTCTATTGGCTAACTGAAAACTTAATGCAGACATGAAATTTTGTTGATTTAGAATCGCTTGCAAGAAAAAACTTCCTAACATCGGTTCACGTTCTTTCATACTTTGAGCTTCTGCAATAATTTTTGACCAAATATCATCAACAATCATAATTTATCCTTCAATGCTATTTTTATAAACAATTACTGGTTCCATATGTAATGTAATATCTGCATTTTCATATTGTTCTAACACCGCATTTTCTGCTAGATCTGCAACATGATGAGCACTGATTAAAGGCATATTTTGATCAATTTCCAAATGCGCCAAAATAAATATTTTAGGTCCTGATCGTCTTGTTCGAAGATCATGAACACCTTGAACATTTTCTACGCTACTCAGTAATTTGCAAATATTTAAAACATCTTCTACAGGCAACTGTTTATCTAATAATACGGAAATTGCTGATTTTCCAATGCCTATTGCTCCATACAATATGTAAACACTTAATAATACAGCACAAGCTCCATCAGCATAAAGAAAACCATAATAAGATAATCCTAAAGATATCAATACCCCAATATTAAATAATACATCTGTACTATAGTGTAATCTGTCAGCCATTATTGCTTGGCTACTAGTTTTGGAAATAACATATGTTTGGAAACAATAAAGTCCTGCAGTTAAAATAATTGCAAATACAGTTACATATATTCCAGTGTCTAAATGTACCAATTCAACAGGATTAAAAAGTCTTACGAATCCATGAAATAGCAAAAAAATTGCAGATCCTGCTATAAATGCGCATTGAGCCAATCCTGCCAAAGATTCCGCTTTCCAATGTCCAAAGCGATGTTCTTCGTCTGCAGGAACAATTGCATATCTTATAGCAACCAAATTAACTATTGAAGCTATTATATCCATAAGTGAATCTGTTAATGAAGCTAAAATTGTGGATGATTGTGTTAATAATAACACAAGGAGTTTTCCTATTATTAAAATAGCAGCAACTACCGTTGAAGCTACACCTGCACATGTTACCAATTTTGCATACACTGATGAAGAAACAACATTATCTCTAACAGGTGATTGTTTTTGCATAAAAAGTCTCTCTTAAAACATTTTTTTTATTTTATCATATATATTAAAACATTAAAAAATATATACTTTTACAACGATGTCGCATTGAATAAATAAAACACTATAAAATTTACAGCACACGACTTAAAATGAATATCACAGTAATCTTAATGAAAATTAATTACAATACATTTTAAGATATGTTTTTAGGTATAATTAGCATGTGGTTATTACAATTAAAAAGAATCTTTTTTTATTGGCCAGTAAAAATTTTTGCACGTTGCTATGCTAGACCAATAGATCCGCATAAAGATTTAAAATTAAATCCTGATACTCCTATAGTATATGTTCTTGAAAGTAATTCTATAAGTGACGCACTTACTTTAGAAAAACTCACAAGAAAAAAAAGACTTGCCAACCCGTTTTCTACGTTAAATGTATGCAATGAAATATTACCTAGAACAACTTGTTTGAAAAAAGTACCATTTTTTAATTCTTCTAAAATAAAAGACTTTAATTATAGTCAGGTAATGAATCAATGGATCAATGTTTGTAAAGAAAACGATATCGATTTACAAATAATTCCTGTAACCATACTTTGGAGTAGAAATCCTGGTCACGTTGGAGATTCCAAACCACAAAACACAATAATGGCAAGTTTTTATAAATTTTTTAGATTATTTTTTTGGGGGTTTGATAATCTTACTATACTTTCAGGACCGATTTCACTCCAAAGGATAATCAAACACCAAAACAAAAGAGATTCAGCAGAAATACTAGCTAGAGCCTGTAAAGTACATTTTGAAAGAAGACGTAAAGAAATAATCGGCCCAAAATTGCCAAATAGAAAACAATTGATTAATGAATTACTTCAATCCGATAATATTCAAAAAGCAATAAAACAAAAATCTATAGAAACGGGAAAAGACTGTAATCTTGTAGAAAAAGAAGCATTACATATGCTAAATGAAATTGTCTCCAATATATCGTATCATTTACTACGACTTATTAATTCTATACTTCATTTAATTTGGAATAAATTATATCAAGGCATCAAAATACATGGAGCACATAAAGTTAGAGATCTTATTCGTTCTGGACATGAAATAGTATACATTCCATGTCATAGAAGCCATATGGACTATTTACTTCTAATATACGCTTTATTTAGAGAAGGTTTAGTTGTTCCACATGTAGCTGCAGGAAACAATCTTAATTTTTTCCCTATAAATTTATTCCTACCTAGGTGCGGTGCTTTTTTTATGCGTAGAAAGTTTAAAGGGGATCTTTTGTACACATCGGTGTTTAGAGAATATTTGTGCACATTATTTATGAAGGGATACAGTACTGAATTCTATATTGAAGGAGGCAGATCGCGAACAGGTAGAACCTTACCTCCAAGAACAGGTATTGTTGCAATGGCTGTACAAACACAACTGAGAGGCATTGATAGACCTATTACTTTTGTCCCAACATATCTTGGTTATGAAAAAGTAATGGAAGTCAATTCCTACATGAGTGAATTAAAAGGTGAGAAGAAATCAAATGAAAATTTTTGGAAACTTTTTAATGTTTTTAAAAGGTTTAAATATTACGGTAGAGGTTACGTTAGCTTTGGTGAACCAATAAATTTACCATCATTTCTAAGAGACAATGTTGACAATTGGAGAGATTATATAGACCATTCAGGACTTGCAAAACCCCAATGGTTATTTGACACTGTAAATACACTTTCTGATGAAATTGTCATGAGATTAAATGCTTCTGCAGCTGTCAACGGACTAAATTTATGCGCTTTAGCATTATTATCTACAGGAAAACACAAACTAAGTCTTAATCATGTACAAAAACTAATTAATTTTTACATATATGTGTTAAAAAGCTCTCCTGCAAGTACAACAGGTTCTCTTCCCAATATACCTGGTCAACTATTACTTAAACAAGCTCTTGAACTCCATCCTTTTCAAACTATAGATGAAAATGGAGAAAAATTTGCCAATCCATCTGAAAAACAAATTATATATCTCACATATTTTAGAAATAATATATTACATTTCTTTGCTCTACCTGCACTCATTGCAACTATTATTATTGTTCACAAAAATATAAGTTATGATGAAATAGTAATGCATACAAGAAATGTTTTTTATTTTTTGAGGCATGAACTGTTTGCTCCAGTAAGAGAAGACGTTCTAAACAAAACAATAAAAGAATATTTAAGTGCATTTCAATTAGAAGAATACATAAAGATTGATAAGGATTTATACTCTATTGGAGAAAATAATCGTGAAGATTTTATAATATTAAGTAATTGCATCCATTCAAATCTTATTAGGTATATTGTTGGTGCAATTATCATAAATTCTACTAATAATGATTCTATGAACATTGATCAATTTATTACAAAATGTGTTGCTAAAACAAGGGAGCTCCCGTCAGAAATTACTGATAATTCCCCTGAATTTTCGGATCCGATCACATTTAAAGTCATGAGTGAAACATTCATAAAACATCAATATATGTTTTTGAATGATAATAAGACACTACACAAAAATCCGCAGAAATTACTAAAACTAATTAATGCTGTAGGGCCATTACTTCCTAATTCAATACTACAAAGTATAGAATTAGTCTAAGGATAATATTTATGAAAAAGTTTGTAAAATCTATAGTTTTTTTGATCATATATTTAAGTTTCACAAATATATCATTTTCTCAAGAATCGCCGAAAGATGAAAACATAGACCCCAATGGTATTGTAAAACCCGTTACTGGTTATTATGAAATGAAATCACCATTTATAACGAACTTAAGTTCAACTGGTAATAAATTAAACTATGTTAAAGCGTCAGTTGTTATCGTTCTTAATGATTCTAGAGATATCCCATTACTAGAAGAACATGATCCTTTATTAAGAGACGCAATAATTACAATTTTAGGAACGACTACATACAGTGAAATATCAAGAAATAACGGTAGAGCAAAATTACTTGAGGATTGTAAAAAGAAAATAACGGAATTAACTGATGAGGCTATCGGTAGAAGAATTATCAAAAATGTTATGTTTACAGAATTCATAACTCAATAGCATTAGCCCCATTATAAATCTATATAATGGGGATTTATACTTATTTACTTAAATATTTTTTTACCTGAATTGAGAGATTGATAATCAACTAAACCTATAATAGCGCCAACAATAATACCTGCAACATGGCACGCGTTAGCTACGCCAAAATTAAATATTAAATTTATAAATACAAATATTATAATAACTAATAATAGACCTGGTATGGATTTAAAATTAGCAGGTATATTCTTTGCTAAACTAACAATGGATACATAAGCAATAAGAGCATTAACAACACCTGATATACCACCAAAATTACCATTGAAATCATTTGCAATATATTGACTTATATTACCAATTGCAGCTGATGACACTAATAAAAAAATTAATTTCGTCTTACCTAAACATTGCTCAATTTTTGATGCAAAAACTATAAAAATTACTAGATTAAAAGCAATATGCCAAAATGAAAAATGCAGAAATATGGGTGATATCAATCGCCATAACTCATACTGTTCTTTAATTAATTGATTATCAAAACATAGTGTATTAAAAATCACACCTCTATTATCTGAATCAAAAAATACTTGGGCGATCCAAACAATCATGCATAATAAAGAAATACTAAAGGTAAAAATATTTTTAGAAACATTCCAATTCCTTATGGACATGGTAAAAGATCCATGTTCCCCAAAATCTGAACTTGACTGAGTCCAAGACGAGGTCATTAACTTTTCTTTACCATGTTCATCATAAGACAACTGTTGCAAAAATCGTCTAGCCATAAAAATATCTTCATCTTTAATTATTATTACAGAGTAACCATCTTTTGATTTCTCAATAACACAATCTACATTATTTTGTTTTAAATAATCTCTAACGCTTAAAACTATATTCTTATCACTAGCTTGAAATACAATCATTCTTTGTCATTTAACCATTTCATGTATTCACCCACGCCTTCTGCAACAGTTTTAAATTGTATGTTACATCCAGCGAGCCTTAATTTAGTTAAATCAGCTTGAGTAAAACATTGATACCTTCCTTTTAAGTGGTCTGGGAATGGGATGTATTCTATTTCACCTTTTTTATGATACTCTATTACTGCATTTGCAATATTTGAAAAAGGTTCGGCTCGCCCTGTTCCACAGTTATATATCCCTGAAGGACCTTTATGTTCTAAGAACCATAAATTTACTTTACATACATCTTCAACATAAACAAAATCTCTCATATGGCCGCCATTAGGATAACCTTCACTTCCCTCAAACAATTTTGGATTTTCGCCCTTCAACATTTGGTTATTTAAATGAAATGCAACACTAGCCATTGTTCCTTTATGACTCTCTCTTGGTCCATACACATTAAAATATTTTAGACCAATAACAGGCGAATTTATTTTAGGTAAATAACGACGAACATACTCATCAAATAAAAACTTGGAATAGCCATATACATTCAATGGACACTCATACTCCCTTCCTTCTATGAAATTGTCTTTTCTTCCACCATACGTTGCTGCAGACGAAGCATAAATAAAAGGAATATGTCTTGTAATACAAAAATGAAACAAATTTTTTGTATACTGATAATTAACATCCATTATAAATTTGCCATTCCACTCAGTAGTAGCAGAACATGCCCCCTCGTGAAAAACGCCTTCTATTTGCCCCCAATTTACAAAATTATCGCCTGCAATAATCTTTTCCATAAAGACATCTTTATCCATATAATCGTAAATGTCTAAATCAGCGATATTTTTAAACTTTGTTCCATCAGTCAAATCATCAACGACAATAATGTCCTTATGACCATGTTCATTTAAAAGCTTTACTAAATTACTCCCAATAAAGCCTGCACCACCTGTAACAATTATCATAAATTCTCCTAATTTTTCGTATAATTCTAACATTATAAACTACTTAATGTTAGATCAATAATAGGCATTTATACATCCACTATATAATTAACAAAATTTTACTTATTCTTATATTTCTAATAAAAACCTTATTACATTTTATATCTGTAAGCTATAATCATATAATAATATTATTTTTATCTATTTTATATAAAATAAGGTTCATTATGGGAAATTGGATTGTTACCGGGGCAAGTAAGGGATTAGGTTTCCACATAACATCACAGTTATTAACAAATGACAATAACGTTTACGCAATATGCCGAAATGCCCCTAAAATAGTTGATGAACGAATTCACCATTTTAGTTGTAATCTTGCTGATACAAATTCTACATTGCAAACAATTAAAAAATTGATTGATACAAACATTCATTTTTCTGGAATTATTAATTGCGCAGGATTTGGATCTTATAAACCTTTAACAGATCATAGTAATCAAGAAATCATAGATATGATCAATGTTAACCTAACTAGTCCAATATTGCTTACAAAAAGTCTCATTCCAAATCTAATAAATGGGGAAAATAGTCAAGTAATTAATATTAGCTCAGATGTTGGGCAAAGACCAATAGCTAACATGATTCCATATTGTGCATCAAAATATGGAATGACAGGTTTTTCGCAATCATTATTAAGAGAATATAAATCCAAAGGATTAAAAGTAACTTTAATTTCCCCTGGTATTATGGACACCTATTTTAATGGCGGAACAGAAGGTTCAAAAGATGCTAGTTGGAGTATTAGACCAGAAATCATGGCAAAAATAATTATGGATATTATCAAAACTGATTCTCTAACTGTAATCGATGAAATAAAAATCCACCCTCTTTATCAAGAAGATTTTTAATGTTACATGAAAAAACTCATCCTTCACCAAGGCAGCATAAATTTATAGAAATATATTTATATATTTGAATATAAAATTTAATATTGGATTGGATAAGTCTTTCTTCTGAAGTAATGTATATCAACGTGTATTTTATTTATTAAAAATTCAATTAATTACATCTTGGTATATTTTTAAAAAATATTTAATGTTTCTCTTCTTTAATTATATTTAAACAAAAAGTACATGATATGCACTTTTGTTTTCAATTTTAATCCCAATTTTTACTATAAAACATGTGTTTATCCTGTGGTTTATCTGTTAATTATTAATGTTTTGAATGATAGTTATATATTTGTATATATACACAAATTGATTAGAAACCACACGACAAACCCAAATTACCTGTGTATTTATTGTTATTATCTTAAAAAAAAGATGTGGATAGCATGTTTTCAATTATAAAGCTTTAATCCACAATATTAGATTTTTTTAAAACATATTTGTTTTAATCACAATTTTGCATAGTTAAAATGTGAACTTCGTGTGAATTGATTGTTCGTTTATTTTAATGATAAAAATCACAAAAAAAAATAAAAATAAATAAACTCTATTCACTCATATAAATTACAATATACTAACAGTTTTAGTTTATTAATATGTGTTTCTATTGTTTATATAGTGTGAGTGGCATGTGCATAATCTGTTTACAGCCTTTCCAACACTTAGTATGTATTTTAAAATATCCACAAACAATAAAATTATTAAGGTTAATCATGAAAATACTAGTAATAGCACCTTCTTGGATCGGTGATGTGGTAATGTCGCAATGCTTATATAAAGAACTTCACAAAATTTATGATTCATGTGAAATTCATGTTTTGGCACCAAAATGGTGTTTACCAGTATTAGAAAGAATGTCCGAAGTAAGTAAAACGATTCTTATGCCTATAGGTCACGGAGAATTTAATTTCATTGGGCGAAGTCAACTAGCTAAAATTTTAAAACTTAATAAATATGATCAGGCTTACATACTGCCTAATTCATGGAAAAGTGCATTAATCCCATTTTTAGCAAGAATACCAATTCGCGTTGGATGGAAAGGAGAGTCTAGATATTTCTTAATTAACAAAATACTACATAACAAAAATAAATATAATTTACTAATTGAAAGATACAGTGCTTTAGCTTATTTCAGAAATAAGGAAATTTATAATCAAGCAATTAAAGATCTTGATATGCCTTCATTAAAAGTAGAAAAACTCCAACAAAATGATTTTTCTAAATTTGATATACATAATCCATCTGAATTAATTGGTATTTGTCCTGGAGCAGAGTATGGTCCTGCAAAAAAATGGCCTATTGAATATTATTCTCAAATATTACAATACTATTTAGATGCCCATCCTCAAGCGGAAGCTCTAATATTAGGCTCTAACAAAGATACTGAAACAGGAGAAAAAGTAATATCTTTTCTTCCTAAAAATCAAATTTCACGAGTAAAATTACTAACAGGAATTACATCAATCACCGAAGCTATAGATCTTATTGCTTGTTGCAAATTAATAATTTGTAATGATTCTGGACTTATGCATATTGCTGCTGCTGTAAAATGTAAAGTTGTAGCAATTTATGGTTCAACAAGTACATTATATACTCCTCCACTTTGTAAAGATTCTCTAATAATAGAATCAGATGAGCCATGTCATCCTTGTTTTAAAAGAACTTGTAAATATAAAACTTTAAATTGCCTTAGAAAAATAACCCCCGAGATTGTTATATCAAAAATTAAAAATAAATGGGAAAAACTATGACATCATTTTTAATTAAAATAATTTACTTGTTATTTACTCTAAGTTTAGCACCATTTATCTACCTTAAAATGAGATTAGGAAAATCTACTCCTAGCTATGGAAAAGATGCAATACAAGTATTAGGGTTTATACCAAAAAAAAATTACATTCATCCAGTGTGGTTTCATACTGTAAGTGTTGGAGAAAGCATGGGGGCAATCCCATTAATTAAAGAATTTGCTCAAAGACATCCACAATTACAAATTGTGGTTACTTCATCAACTACAACAAGTAAAGAATTATACAAACCATTATCAAACATTGTTACCTACCTGTTTGCACCATTAGATTCCCCTTGTGCAGTACATAGATTCGTAAACAGATTAAAACCATCAGCATTAATAATAATGGAGACTGAATTATGGCCAAATCTGCTATCAAAACTAAGTTATAAAAATATTCCCGTAATAGTTATTAATGCAAGATTATCAAATAAATCGGCTAAAAGATATTCAGTTATTAAAAATTGTTTTAATAACTATATTGGGAATCATGTTACTAAAATTCTCTGCCAAACAGTAGATGACAAAAATAACTTTGAAAAACTTGGTATTGATGACAACAAATTAAAAATCACAGGTTCTTTAAAATATGATATAAAACCGAATATATCACAGATTACAATGGGTAAAAAATTAAAAGAAAAAATATTAGATAAATTAGTTTATGTCGCAGCTAGCACACATGAAGGTGAAGACGAAATATTATTAGAACAATATAAAGAAATACATAGTAAAGCTCCAAACACCATGCTAATCCTAATACCAAGGCATCCTGAGAGATTTGAAGCAGTTACAACTTTATCAAAAAAAATGGGATTTCGAACAGCAAATAAATCACTAAACAATCTTGATGCCTATACTGATGTGCTAATAGGAGATTCAATGGGAGAATTACCCATGTATTTTTCAATGTCAGATCTAGTATTTATGGGGGGAAGTATAGCCAATATTGGAGGCCATAATCCTTTAGAAGCTATCGCTTTAGGTAAGGTTGTAGTGTCAGGTGAAATAATTTATAACTTCAAACAAATATATAAGGAGCTCTATTCTAAGGATGCCTGTATATTGAGTAATGTTAATAACTTACCAAATATTATATATAATTTATTAATTGACACAAAAAAACGTGAGAAAATAGCACTTAACGCCTATAAAATTTTACAAGAAAACAAAGGTTCCACAGAAAAAACTTTAAAAATAATTGAAGAAGTTATTTTAAA
>CAZTNG010000025.1:0-24992 GCA_964615195.1 uncultured Enterobacterales bacterium | reverse complement strand
CCAAATTTTTATAAAACTTGGAGATTCTTAAGAATTTTAAATTAATCTGCAAAAGGATGATGAAGAACAATAGTCTCTGTTCTATCAGGACCAGTAGAAATTACATCAATTTTAACACCAGCAACTTCTTCTAGTCTTTTTATGTAATTTTTTGCCTTTTCAGGTAATTGTTCAAAAGATTTAATACCGAATGTAGATTCCATCCACCCTGGCATTACTTCATATACAGGCTCTAAACCAACATAATCATCTGCAGCTAAAGGTGAATAATCAATCACAGTTCCATCAGCTTTTTTATAAGCGACGCAAAGCTTAACTTCTTTCAAACCATCAAGCACATCCAATTTAGTTAAACATAAACCAGATAATGAATTAATTTGATTAGATCTTCTCATGGCAACGCCATCGAACCAACCACAACGGCGCTTACGTCCTGTTACAGAACCAAATTCGCACCCTTTCTCACATAAATAATCACCATCAGCATCGAAAAGCTCAGTTGGGAATGGACCACCACCAACACGTGTAGTATAAGCTTTAACAATACCAATTACATAATCTATATTTCGTGGACCAAAGCCAGAACCTGTGCATACGCCACCAGCAACGGTATTGGATGATGTAACATATGGATATGTGCCTTGATCTATATCTAAAAATGTTCCTTGAGCGCCTTCAAACATAATTTTTTTACCAGATTCTCTAGCTTTCGCAAGCAATGAAGTAACATCATGAACCATAGGCAACAATTCTTTTGCATAATGCTGACAAGACTTTAGCACTTCATCATATGAAACCTCTTCAGCACCATAATATTTTGTTAAACAAAAATTATGATATTCCATAACAGTTTTCAACTTTTCAGCAAATTCAGTCATGTTAAACATGTCACCTACACGCAACGCTCTACGTGCAACCTTATCTTCATAAGTAGGTCCTATGCCTCTGCCTGTAGTTCCAATTGCTTTTTTGCCCAACTTAGCTTCTCTTGAGCGATCAATTGCCACGTGGTATGGAAGAATTAATGGACAAGCTGGGCTAATAATCATTCGATCACGAACATTTACCCCTTTAGCTTCAAGTTCAGATATCTCACCAAACAAAGCTTCTGGAGACACAACAACACCATTACCAATTACACAAGTACAATTTTCACGCAAAATTCCAGATGGAATTAAGCGTAACACTTGTTTTTTACCATCCACAACTAATGTATGGCCGGCATTGTGGCCACCTTGATAACGAACAACGTAATTTGCTTCATCTGTAAGCAAATCAACAATTTTACCCTTACCTTCATCACCCCATTGGGTGCCTAAGACAACAACGTTCTGAGCCATATTAATATTCACTGTTATATTTAAAAATAAAAATTATGTTTATAATTCTACCAAAAACTAGCCCAATCATAAAGATTGGGCTAGAAATATTTATACAAAATCAAACCATTAACGAAAATACTTAAAAAATTCAGAATTTTCATCAGTTACAATTATATTACCACCATTAGCTAAACTTTTATTATATGCATCCATACTTCTTAAAAAGTCAAACAATTCTGTATTCTTAGAATACGATGAAGCATAAATAGAAGTAGATAATGCATCACCTTCTGATCTAATTTCTTCAGCCTTTCTTTTTGCATCATAAATCAATATTTGAGCATCTCTATCAGCTGTAGCTTTAATTACCTCAGCCTCTTTTTTCCCTTGAGATCTGTGCAATTGAGCTACGGCATGTCTCTCTGTACTCATTCTTTGATAAATAGAATTTGACACAGCAGGAGGCAAATTAATTTGCTTCATTCTAACATCTATAATGCTAATACCTATTTCCTTAGCTTTGATTTCAGTACTAGCTAATGCATTTTGCATTACTTGCTCACGTTTTGAATTGATTTCATCATTTTGGCCATTACTATCTTTGCTCTGACCTGTAACAATCTCTTGAATAGTTAAATGTCCAATCTGTTCACGGAGGCTACCTTCTATATACTTGCGAAGCAAATTGACAGCCTTTATATTTTCACCTTGAGTTTTTAAATAAAAACTTTCACTATCATCTATGCGCCATTGTACATAATAATCAATATACAATTCTTTTTTCTCTGTTGTAATAAAAGGCTCAGCTTGAGTTGTATTTAGAGTCTGAATCCTAGAATCTAAAATTTTCACTTTCTCTATAACAGGTAACTTAAAGTGTAGGCCTGGTTCCTTTAAATTTAGCTTACTATCTGATGTGCGCTGAATTTTTCCTAATCTACTAACAATACCTACTTGCCCTTCTTTAATGACAAATGTACAGCTCTGAAAACCTACAAACAAAACAACAATTACAGCAAGTGCAAATAAAATAAAATTTGAAACTTTCATTATTGCACCTTCTTTAAACTAACATCATTCTGTTTAAAATTATCAATCATTTTATCTAAAGGCATATATAATACTGAATTTCCACCCTGTTTAACATTTACTATGATTTTTGGATTAGATGCATAAACATTTTCCATTGTTTCTAAAAATATTCTACGCTTAGTTATCTCTGGAGCTAAAAGATATTGAGGTAATATTTTTTCAAACCTCGCTATTTCACCCTTAGCTTTCATAACAACGCCTTGCTTGTACGCTTCTGCCTCTTGTAAAATTCTTTGTGCTTGACCATCAGCTTTTGGCAAAACTTCATTAGCATATGCATTTGCCTCACTCTTGAAACGTTGTTCATCTTCCTGAGCACTAATTGCATCATCAAAAGCTGCTTTGACATCATCAGGAGCTTTAGCTTTAAAAACAACATTGTTAATTGTTATACCCATATGATACTTATCTATAATAGACTCTAACAATTCTTTTGTTGAAATTCTAACTTGACTAATACCATTAGTCAAAACCTCATCCATTGATGTATGACCAACAACATAGCGCAATGCACTATCAATTGCTTGATTCAAACTTGAATCAGGTTCAGCAACATTAAACAAATACTCTTTGGGATCTGAAATGTTGTATTGAACAGTGATTTCCACATCTACAACATTTTCATCCTTTGTTAACATTGATCCCGTATTTTGAGTTACTCTAACTAAATTCACATCTAACACATTAATTTGTTCAACTAATGGTATTCTCCAATGCAAACCTGAAGTTTCAATTCTATCAAAATTACCAAATCGTAAAACAACCGCCCTTTCTGCTTCAGTTAAAGTATAAAAACCTGTACTCATTACGAAACAAAGAATAATAGCGATAATTGCTAAAAATCCTAATCCATTTTTATTAGAATTACTTGGTCCACTTTTCCCACCAAATAACTTTTTTATCCATTTTGACACATCAAAATTTAAATCGTCAGATTGGCTGTTTCTATTACGCTTCCAAGGATCTTGATTGTTGGGTTTATTCCCATCCCCATTATTGCTAGGTTCATTCCAAGCCATGCATTTCTCCAATATCACTTATATAGTAATAATTTTTTAAAAATCTTCTTTTATAAATTTGAATCCTTTCGGACTAACACAATATTTCTCTATGGCACCATCAAATTTACTATTTAGCTTTGCCAATGCAACTGTTTTTTGCCTCAAATTAATGATCATATCACCGTTTTGAGCATACTCTTCGCTAATAATAGCACCTAGCTCAAACAATCTATTTCTCAAAGCTCCATGAGATGGTGGTAATTTTAACATAATTTGAAGCATATCAGTGCCCAAAATTTGGATAATAGCTTTAAATAATAAATCAATACCTAATCCAGAACTTGCACTAATTGATACTGCTACTGCATTTCCTTGAGAATCATATTCTATATGAGGAGATATACCATTTATTCTATCGATTTTATTATAAACCTTAATTTGAGGAATATTAGAAGCATCTATTTGTTCTAAAACAGATTCTACTGAATTTATATTTTCTGTTAATCTTTCATCTGAAGAATCAATGACGTGAAGTTGTAAATCTGCCTCGCGAGTTTCCCTTAACGTAGCCCTAAAAGCCGCCACAAGATCATGTGGTAAATGTCTTATAAAACCAACGGTATCGGCAAACACTACTTTTCCTATATATGGGACATCCACTGTTCTTAATGTTGGATCTAAAGTAGCAAAAAGTTGATCAGCTGCGTATACACTTGATTTTGTAACTAAATTAAATAATGTCGACTTACCTGCATTAGTATATCCAACTAAAGAAACAATAGGTATTTTACTTTTCTTTCTAGCTAAACCACCCTGCTCTCTTTGTTTTTCAACCTCCGATAATTCCCCACGTAACGCAGTAATTTTATCTTTTAATAATCTTCTATCAGTTTCGAGTTGTGTTTCTCCAGGTCCGCGCATCCCAATCCCGCCTTTTTGACGTTCTAGATGCGTCCATCCACGCACTAATCTTGTTTGTAGATAACCTAATTGTGCCAACTCAACTTGAAGTTTTCCTTCATTTGTTCTTGCTCTTTGAGCAAATATATCTAAAATAAGAGAGGTTCTTGTTATAACTTTACAATTTAACGCTATTTCTAAATTTCTTTCTTGTGATGGTGACAATGCATGATTAAAAATCACTGTCTCACCTTCTGAATCAATCACAAGTGTCTTAAGCTCTTCAACTTTTCCAGAACCAATAAAAAATTTTGAATCAGGAACTTTTCTAGTACAGTTGAGTAACCCGACAATGAGAGCACCTGCTGATGAAGCCAGCATTTTTAGCTCTTCTAAATCTTCACAATTACTCTCTTCAGCAAATTCAACATTTACTAAAACGGTTCTTTCACCGCCTTTATATCTTTCATCAAAATCAAACAAGTTTATTTTCCACTTAATTATGCGGCAAAATATTATTCACTAGCTTCTGAATTCTCATCATCAGAAGTCGTAGCTAAATTAATTGCTTTAGCAGGAACTACCGTCGAAATAGCATGTTTATAAACCATTTGGCTAACATTATTTTTCAATAAAATTACAAATTGATCAAAAGACTCAACCTGACCCTGTAATTTAATGCCATTGACTAAATAAATTGATACAGGAATACGTTCTTTTCGTAACGCATTTAAGAATGGATCTTGCAATGATTGTCCTTTTGACATAATATCATCCTTTTTTATTTTAATAATACATATGGTTCATTAACTGTCGAATCCTAATTAAATTAGATTCTAGTCTTGACTAGCTTACAACATTTCTCTATTAAAAAAAACAAATGCTACAAATTAATGTTAAATTAGTGCTATATATTAATTATTTGCTTGTAATTTATTTGATACAAATTTCATTATAAGTGATAAATTATCTTTATTGTCAGGATCTAAAAATTCAACTTGGGTTTTCCATCCTCTCAACCATGTCATTTGTCTTTTTGCTAATTGACATGTAGCAATTATTGATAATTCTATCATCTTTTCATAACTTATCTCACCATTCAGATACATCCACATTTGTCTATATCCAACGGACCTAATAGAAGGCATATTCAAATTTAAATCACCTCTATCAAATAAATTTCTTACTTCACTCTCAAACCCATTGTTTAACATATTATTAAATCTCTGAGCTATTAATGGTTTTAAATTTTTTCTTTCGCGATCTGGTAATAAGGCAAACTGTAATAGATCCAACGGAGCTTCTTTGTGACCTTCATTCTTTATTATTTCTGTCATGGAAAGGCCTGTCATTAAGAAAACCTCATAAGCTCTTCCTAATCTTTGTGTATCATTTTCATTAATTCTCAAATACGATTCATTATCAACTAATTTTAATTGTTCTCTCAAATATGATAAACCATATTCCTTAATTATAGTATTTACTTTTTCTCTTACATTAGTGGTCGACAGAGGTAGAGGTGACAAGCCATCTGTAAGTGCTTTAAAATACAACATTGTTCCACCAACAAGTATTGGTATTTTTCCTCTATTATGAATGTCTTCAACTAACTGAATCGCAGAATCTCTAAAATTTGCGACGCTATAACTTTCTGAAGGATCCAATATATCTATCAAATGATGAGTAATACCTAATCGCTCATGAACTGATGGCTTGGCGGTTCCAATATCCATTCCTTTGTAGATCAAAGCAGAATCAACACTTATCACTTCACCATTAACAGCTTTGGCTAAATTAATTCCTAATGCCGTTTTACCTGACGCCGTAGGTCCCATGATTGATATTGCGAAATGATTCATTTATAAAAATGTTCCTTTATTAAATTATTTAACTGTATTAGATAACTTTCTTTTGGCATTTTTTCTGACCAATAACCTACATAATGGACCTTATTAACCAAACGTTGTGCCATATAAATACTATAATATGATGGTTGTTTTTCTTGATATACAAGATTAATTAAGATATCAAGAGCAGCTCTATTCCCAATATTTTCATCAAATTTTTCGCACAAAACCTTAAATATTTTTGCAAGATTAATATTTCTCAATATTTTAGGAACAGACTCTATTACGATAGCTGAATTATTAAATACAATTGAAAAACCTAATTGTTCAAAAATATGAATTATAGATTCAATATCAGAATCAGCTTTGAGTTCTAAATTAGCATATAACTTAGATTTTGATAAAAATCCATACTTATCCATATTACTCTTAAAAAAATCATAAAATATTAATGAAGATAACTTTCTCAAGTCAATTAAGCGTAATTCGCATACACCGTATACCAAGGCAAAGAATTTATCTTCTATTTGAAGAACTTTAAATAAAGACTCATCAACTTCAGAGGAAACTAGCCATGGACAAAAATACTCATCAGACAATACTTCACTGACAGAAGCATCATCAGCACTGCTATTAAGTTCTTTATTCAAAATTAACTGATTTTCATTATCAGTTAGATTATTTTCTACCTCAGTAGAAGTATTAATATTATATTTTTCTCTCTCTAAAAATTTTAAATTTTCCTCTACAGTGAAGTGTTCACCACTATCAATTTTTGAATGAATATTTCTATCATGATTTTTTAAGCCAAACATTTTTTGATAAAGAGCTTTATTAGCCTTACATTTACCATCTGTATTCAAATTTTCTTGGTTTAATATTGATTCACTTTTAATTCTTGGCTCTATATTTTTATCAACATCTAATCCATCTATGACATGAATAAACTTCTCAATATTTTTTGATTTAACATCTAATTTTTCAAAAAAACCATACTTATGATCTATCTTACTATTTTGGGTTTCTTCAAAAGATTCCGGAATAACCTGTTGTTCGCCTCTCAAAAAATTGATAATAACGTTTTGAATAAAATCATGTACATTTCTTGATTCTCTAAAACGAACTTCAAATTTTTGCGGATGAACATTAATATCAACATCAGCAGGATTCATACCTAAAAATAGGACATATGAAACATCGGCATTATTATCTAAAACTTGATTAAAAGCTTCTTTTATTGCATGACCAATAATCTTATCTCTAACGACCCTTTTATTTAGAAAAAAATATTGCATTGGTTTACTTTCATGTTCCAATGACATATATCCATTTAAGGACATATTGCTAAAGCTTTCATTAATTTTTTTAGATTGATGTGTAAATTTACTTCCCATTATTTGGGATAATCTACGAAAAGCTGACTCCTCATTAGTAGTCTTTTTTAAATCATATATTAATTTACCATTATGCTTTAAAACCATACTAACATCATTTCTTGAAAGAGCTAATCTACGAAAAACTTCTTCTATTTGCATGAACTCTGTTTTTTCGGATCTTAAAAATCTCCTTCTTGCAGGAGTATTAAAAAACAAATCACACACCTCAATACTTGTTCCATTAGGATGTGAAGATGGTGTTATTATAGGTATTTGACCAATCCCATCAACACTAACAGAATAAGCCATATCACAATTCTGCGTTTTTGATGTTAATGTTAATCGCGATACAGCCGCAATAGAAGCTAAAGCCTCACCTCTAAAACCCATACTTGCCAATTCATTCAAATCATCTATATTTGTAATTTTTGACGTTGCGTGTCTTTGTAAAGCTAAGCCTAATTCATCCTTCGTAATTCCCCGACCATTGTCCCTAATTAGGATTCTCTTTGCACCTGCATTTGCAATATCTACTATTATGCTATCAGCACTAGCATCAAATGAATTCTCAATCAATTCTTTCACTACCGCTGCAGGCCTTTCTACGACCTCACCCGCCGCTATTTGATTTGCTATTTGTGGAGCAAGAACTGTTATTGTCATTAAGGTTTTCCTGGAATTTTTATTTTTTGACCGAGATTTACTTGATCTTTTTTCATGTTATTTAATTTTTTTATTTCTTGTGCGCTTACACCAAACTTTTCCGCGATTTTTGATAAATAATCACCTTTCTTAACGATGTAAATAAAATATTCACCATTAAATTCTTTTGTATATTCTTTTCTTGTCTCTTGAGAAACTTCAGATTTTGTTAATGGATTTTTCTTTGTATATTCTTTTATTCCTCGGTATATTGCATATGCTACTTCTCTTTGATATTTATCAGTTTTTAGCAATCGTTCCTCATCTGCATTAGATAAATAACCAGTTTCAATTAAGAGAGAAGGAATATCAGGAGCTTTCAATACAGCCAATGATCTATATATAGGATTTTTGTGATGTAAATGAATACCTTTGCCAAGAGAATATAATATCTCTGTAGCTAATTTGTATCCTTCAGTTCGCGCATGATCTGATGTTAAATCTAAAATCATTGATGCAAAATATGGATTTTCTGTTCCATTTTCAGAAATAACTTCGCCTGCTCCGCTTAATAAGTCTTTATGCTTATTCTTATCCTTTTCTAATTTTGAATTTTCTCTAGACGCCCTTTGATTTGATAATACCAATATTGACGCACCTGTAGCAGCACTGTTAGCAGCACTATCGGCATGAATTGAAATTAATAAATCGGCTTTGTGTTTTCTAGCTATTTCAGAACGATCTGCTAATTCAATAAACTTATCACTAGTACGACTCAGGTACCCATTCATTGTTGGATCACCTTTAATATACTCTAATATTTTTTGAGATATACCTAAGGTTACTTTCTTTTCTTGCAAACCATGTTTGCCTATAGCTCCAGGATCCTTTCCACCATGACCAGGATCTATAACAATAACATATGCTTGAGAAATTTTATGTGTAGCTTTTGATGGTTTAGGAGGTTCTGGACTAGCTAAGCGAGTTTCAATATTCGCAATTGGAGTTGTCGAATCTCCTTCAGTATTTAAATCATCGAATAATGCTGCCTCTAAATCCTTCGTATTTCTTACTTGTCTTACATCATCATCCCTAATATTTTTAACTATTTTATTTTCATTTAAATTAACATTACCACCAACTTCTTGAGGAAAAACAATTACCAAGCGCGCAGAAGAATTCCCATCAGCTTTTAATGCAAATGTCATGGGTTTTACTTTCTTTTTAAGTTTAAATAAATACACAACCTCTTTATTTCGTGTTCCTCTGGACACTCCAGATATAACACTTGAAGCCAAAATTTCTGCTTTACCATACTTCTTGCTTGGATTATCAATCTGTAAAATTCTTACTTCATAACTGAGCTCATCTTTACTACTTTTTGTAATATATTTTGGCACGTCAGCTAAATCAAAAACAATTCTTGTTTCATTTGCATCAGAATACGCTCTAATTGCTTTTATTTCATTAGCATATACAGTCTTTCCAAAACACATGAAACAACAAAATAATAAGACAAGAATTTTAATCATATTATTAAAACTTGGTGTAATTTTAGTCATAAATCTCTATACAACCTACAATCTAATTAAACAGAAACTATATTAATACCTTTAATTCTCTGTTTAAACTTAATGCTTGCATTATTTTAGCCCCTTTATCAGAATTTGATGATATACAAGCAGAACGTTTTACGCCTTGATATAATAATTCAATACTTAGATCACAAGAAGGTAAATATCCTTCTCCATTTTGAGGCCATTCAACAATACGTATAGAATCAGAAGAAAAATAATCTCTTATACCCATCATTTCCAATTCTTCAGGTTCATTTAAACGATATAAATCAAAATGATAAATTGAATATGAATCAAATTTGTACTGCTCAACTAACGTATATGTAGGACTTTTTACAACGCCGTCAAAACCTCTTGCACAAACAAAACCTCTTGTCGTTGTTGTTTTACCCGCACCTAGTGTTCCAATTAAATAAATAGTAATATCTAATGGACATACTTCACTAATAGCTCTTCCTAATGCAATTGTATCTGCATCATTATTAAGAAAATATTCTAATTTATCCATTTGTTTTCCCATTTAGCGAAAGCCTTATATCATCTAATAAATCAGTAGCACACATACCTATGGCTCCATACTTTTCTTCTTCCATTTCACCTGCGTGACCATGAATTACTACAGCCAACAAAGCTGATTTTAAAGCATCATTCCCTTGACTTAACAATGAACCAATTATGCCACTTAGCAAATCACCCATGCCTCCACTAGCCATACCAGGAGACCCAACAGAAGCGATATAATAGTGTTTATCACTATCACAAACTAATGTTGTTGCAGATTTTAACACACAAATAGCATGATATTTATGTGCTATATCAAAGGCAAATTTCATTGGATCATGCATTACTTCGTTTATTGTTGCATCACAAAGCATTGCAGCTTCACCCAAATGAGGAGTTAAAACAAGTTCACTCTCAATAAAATTCACTTTTGAATTTTTTAGATAATACAAACCATCAGCATCTATAACCAATTTTTTCCCATTTTTACTGCAATAACAATATATACTATCAAAAAGTTCTTGATTCTTATCAGTTTTACCTAATCCTGGTCCAAATACACAAGTATCAGACCAACTTAATCTATAAGGTAAATTATCCAAATCTGTAAGCATTATCTCTGGAGCACAATAATTAAAAGAAGTTGTTTCTCCAGCAATAGGAAAACTGCAAATTAATCCTGCACCAGAACGCAAAGCACCTAAAGATGTAATAATCAAAGCTCCAGCCATTCCGTTGTTTCCACCTACTAGCAATATCTTACCAACATCCCCTTTATGCACACATTTTAATCTTTTAGGCAAGAATGGCTTCATAGATAGATAATCAATATTTCTTATTTGAACACCATTATTCTCAGTATTTTTTGATATCTCTTCAAAATTTTCTAAATTATTTAATACAACAAAAACTTTACCACAATAGTCTTTTGCATATCCTAATAGACACCCAGGTTTTAAAGAAAATACAGTAAGTGTATAATCTGCTTTAACTGCATATTCCCCGATAGGAAGGCCATTATTGGCTGATAACAGTGAAGGTATATCAACACTTATAACACAAGCATTTATTTTATTAATTATTTCAACGAAGTTACATATTAAATTATATTCATTGATATTTTTACTATTTATAGATGTTAAGCCTATACCTGTAATAGCATCTATTACACAATCATAATGCTGATATTCATCATAACATGTCTCACAACCGCCATTTTTTAAATAATCATTTCTTGCTTCATTTGCACAAATATTAGGTTTAAGAGGCATAACAGGAACCAATGCTACCGACATAAAACCTTGTTTCAATAAAAACTCGCCAATAACATAACCATCGCCGCCATTGTTTCCACTACCCACAAATATTATAAAAGAGCGCCAACCATTTATTAAAGCTAGTTTAATTATGATTTTTGACATTTCTTCAGCTGCTAACCTCATTAATCCATAAGAATTATCTTTTATATAATATTTTTCTACCAATCTTGTTTGAGTGATATCTAATACTAACTGTGATAAAGTTATATCATTATTAATTTTTTCAATAGTATTAGACATGAATTCAACTCCAAATAACATCTATAACTTACCTAAAAATTTTAAAGAGCTTCTCACTGAAAAAGCAAAAAGTCTTAATCTTTGTGCTCTAAGTATAATTAATCCTAGTATATTAAGTAAACATACCCAAGATTTTCAAAAAATTATAACAGGATTTCCATTAGAATTAAGTTATCTTAAAAAAAATATAGATGTACGAAACAACCCAAATCTAATATTACCTAACTGCAAAAGTATTTTATGTACAGCACTGAGCTATAACAATGATGATGAATTACTCGATCCACGTAATGGACATATCAGCATTTATGCTAGTGGAAGAGATTATCATAAAACATTAAAAAATAAATTAAATGAATTAGGTAAATTTATAAAATTATATATTAACACAGCTAACTATAGGGCAATTACAGATAGTGCTCCTTTTTATGAGCAATTTGCTGCAACTTATGGACAAATATGTACAAAAGGTAAAAATGGATTAGTTAGATTTAAAGACAGCGGATCAAAAATTTTTCTTGCTGAACTACTACTTGATGTTTGTATTGAAGAATCAGAGTTTTGTAACCTATATCCGACAAATAAAGCCTTAAAATGTCCTCCAAATTGTAAAATTTGCCTTAATGCATGCCCAACAAAAGCATTGGGTGAAACATTCAATGTGAATAAATGTATATCTTTTTTAACAATAGAAAATAAAAATACAATTCCAATAGAATTACGTAACTCTATTGGAAATAACATCTATGGTTGTGATGCTTGCCAAAATGCATGTCCTAATAACAAAAATTGTATTATCGGTGATGATGAATTTAGAAATAGATATTCAACAAATTTTTTAGATTTAAATAATTTGTTATCAATAACTGAAGAAGAATTTAAAAAAGCATTCGCTGGCACACCTATTTTACGCATAGGATATATTAATTTCATCCGCAATGTCATTGTTGCGGCGGGGAATTCATCCAATAACACTATATCAAAAAATTTACTGCTATCTCACAAAGGAAACAATCCAATCATAAATGAACTAGTTGAATGGGCTTTGTGTAAATTATTTTCAAAAAAATGAAATAATCATTAATTATTAATATTATTAATCTCACAAAAAGACATATTAATCCTAAAAATTTTCACGAACTTAACATTCTTTGTGTATTATCAATATCATGTATTTAAAAATGTTTTAACAACAAGTATTAGCGTTAATTCAAAATAGCAATTATTTGAGTTACTACCTAAGTTTTTTGAATCTAATGCATACAACCTTTTTACTTATTGTATATGTAAGGAGTAACAGTGATTATTTTAGGCGTAGATATTGGCGGTTCTGGAATCAAAGGGGCTTTAGTCAATACAGAAACAGGTGAATTAGTAAGCGAAAGAATTCGTATTGAAACCCCTCAACCGGCAACACCAGAGGCTGTTGCAAACACTTTAAAAGAATTGGTTTCTAAATTTGAATTTGAAGGCCCTATTGGATGCGGTTTCCCTGCAACAGTTCACCATGGTATGGCATTCACAGCAGCAAATATTGATAAGACCTGGATCAATACACAAATTGAAAAATTATTTACTGCAACAATTAATAAACCTTGCTACGTGCTTAACGATGCAGATGCTGCAGGTATTGCAGAAATTAAATTCGGAGCTGGAGCTAGTAAAACCGGTGTTGTAATGATGATTACTATTGGTACAGGTTTAGGTTCCGCAATTTTTGTTAATGGAAACCTTCTTCCTAACACTGAATTAGGCCACATTATATTGAATGATGACATTGCTGAACATTATTGTTCAGATGCTGCAAGACAATTAAACGAATTAAGTTGGGGAAAATGGGGAAAAAGATTCAATAAATATTTAGAACGTCTCCAATTCCTGTTTAACCCTGATCTCTTTATTTTAGGTGGCGGAGCTTCGAAAAGTTTTGATAAATTTGCTGAAAAAATTACAATTAGAACACCAGTTGTAACTGCAACGAAATTAAATGCTGCAGGCATAATTGGAGCAGCCATTTATGCAGCAGAACTATACTCACATGGTCAATTACCAAATACAAACGAGCAACAAATAGCAAATTGTGAAAAGATTGACCCAAAACTTGCTGAAAATATCACATCTGTAGAATAATTTTCTATGAAAAAAGTCTTTGTTATTTTAGTATACAAAGGCTTTTTTATTTTTGGAGGTTGTATGGCAAACATTGGAGAAGTATATAACTATTACGAAACATTAGTTATGAAATATATTGATGCTCTAGAACTTACAAGAACAAAAGATGAAGATTACTTAACAGATTTATATTGCTTAGTTTTAAATCAACTGCCATCTTTTTACATTCGTTATGGAGTTGATATGCTTTACTTCACTTCTGATGAAAAAAAACAAGAGATGGATGATAAAGTAATCTACGCAGTTACCTCAGCTATCAGTTGGCTTGATCAAGCTGAACATCATAGAGATAATAAATAATTGGCGATGCCATACAATATTAAAGTGGCTCCATTGATTTTACTATTATACTGAATACTGCATCGTCGTTATTTGACTTAATATCAAAGCAATAGATGACTTTTGCTTGAATAACCTTAGAATTGGGCCAAACGTTTTTATCATAAAAGAAATACATAGCCCATATTTCTTGTCCATTTGATAACCTTAATAATAATCTTAAATGTTCATTCTTTAAAACAATCTGCTTCGTAACTCCAAAAATTCCATCAAAACAAGGACTAGGAAAATCAGCACCCCAAGGGTGATCAAAAACCAAAGCCCTAGCAAAACTCGCAGAAAAGTAAGAACATGGTAAACAACCATCTGTTATATATGTTTTTTCTGGGAAAATACCATTAAAGAAGTGATCCACATCATCACTAAAAAGTTTTCTAAATTCATTTAACTTTGATTTATATAAGGTTAGACCTGCAGCATTTTTATGGCCACCGAATGCCGTACATAAATCATCTAATTTAGAAAGTCTTGTAATTGCATTACATAAGTGATAATCACCTAAAGATCTACCAGATCCTGACAGTAGTTCGTTAGATTTATTATCAGCAAAAACAATTACTGGAACATTTAATTCTTCCATTAATTTTGCTGCTAAAATTCCTGAAATTCCAATATGAAAATTGGGATGATATACAACAATACCAGTTCTAATATGTTCACCATAGATAATTCTTACTTGATCTATAGCTATGTTATACATTTCTTTTTCAAGATCTTTTCGTCGCATATTAAAACCATGCAGTAACGTTGCACTAGTTTTAGCTTCATAAATATCATTAGCTAGTAAACAATTAACACCATATTTCATATCATCAATTCTACCAGCTGCATTTAACCTAGGGCTTAGAGCAAAACCGATATCTAAACTTGTAAAATTGATGCTTCTCTTACCTGATACCTTAATTAATTCCTCAACTCCTGCAGAAGTCATATGCTTTCTGATTAATTGAATACCCAAGGAAACCATTAATCTATTGTTATAATCCATAGAAACTATGTCAGCTACAGTACCAACAGCAACCAAATCTAAATATCTACTCATTATAGGTTCTGAACAATTTCTAATAGAAAAATATCCTTTTTGTCTTAATATTGTTCTTACGCAAGTTAGTACATAGAAAATAACACCAACCCCTGCTAAATTTTTAGATTTAAACTCGCAACCTTCTTGATGAGGATTTACTATAGCATCAGCCATTGGATACAAACTTGCAGGTAAATGATGATCTGTAATTACTACTGACAATCCTAATTCTTTAGCTCTTTTCACAGCATCAATTGCTGTAATACCATTATCAACAGTTATAAGTAATTCAATTCCTTGCTCATTAGCTATATCAACAATATCACTATTTAATCCATAACCATCATTCTGTCTTTTAGGAATATAATAATCCGCTGCTGGGAAATCTATATCTTTAAAAAAACGCATAGCTAAAGCAGTACTTGTTGCACCATCAGCATCATAATCACCAATTATTCTTATTTTTTTTGAAAACATTACTGCTTCTGCAATAATATTAGCAGCCTGATTCATCCCCTTAAAATTTGGTGGTAGTATATTGTTAATGTTATATACTAACTCATCAATTTTTCTAATGCCTCTCGACCAAAAAATACGGGTTAAAATCGGATCTAAATGCCAATTTGGAATACTTTCATTATCTTGCTGATATCTGTGTACAATTTTCATAAATGTTTCATAAGTAAAATATTACTGTTTTTTATTCTTAATATTGTTTATTATATGATAAACATCACGTTATCACATAGTGTTTAGTTCTTTTAATGCTAGCAAATATAAATTTACGAACCTTGATGCTTATGACTCCAATAGGATTCTGTACTTTATTACAGTTTTTCTCAGGGAGTTTCTTTATTACACAAGAAGAGCATTACATTCTAAAAATAATTATCCCATGGTTATTTTCCTTGGGGGTCGCAATGATTTTGCCCAATAATAATAGAATTTGGATGATGACTGGTACATCTTTAGCATACTGCGTGGTAATAAATGTTCTATGGCACATGCAACCAAACTTTCAACAATCTGAAATTTTAGCATCATTTTTGGGGCCATTAACAAGTTCTATTTTATCTCCCAAAACAGGGCATAGAAAAAAAAACTATAAGGCTTTTTTTGTAAACTATAGCTTAGCAATATTTTTTGTAATTGTTCTAAGTTTATTATTAAGCATATGTGCTTCATTTTTATATGAAAATATTGGATCTGGAATTAATAGAGCATATTTAAGTTCTGTTTATGATTCAAATTTTTCTTTCATATATAGCATGATTTATCAATTTTGCCAAACTTTTGGTTTTGGACAATTTATAACAGAAATTAGAGCTATCTCCCCTCAGGATGCAACATCTGTAAGTTTTTATGCAACGACATTAGCAATAAATATTAGTATGATTCCTGCTATATATGCAGCAATATTTATTTGCCAACAGCGCAAAAGGAAAACAATGTATGCTACTTTTTTCTTAATATCTTTACTAAGTTCCACATCAGGAAGTAGTGTAAGTTTCTTAATTCTTAGTCTTATTTGGATGTATCCTACACTATTTGCATATTACCTAATATTATGTTTATTTTTTTATTTTATTGGTCAATATATCGATTTTAATATCTACGTTAATTCACAAAATTTTTATCAACCAAACGTTTTAATAAGTGAAATCAATATTTTTGATACTAAGTTTTTAATGTTTTGTACTTTTATGTTCATAATAACAGTAGTTTCATCTACTTTTTTAATTTTACAAGACAAAAAAAATATACACCAAACTAGAACAATTAAACGAGTCAAACAAATTAAAATTAATGTACTAGCAGATGATGAAGCTATAGATTATACAGTTACTGCAGTGAACTACATTAAACTTTTAGGCGGTTTTAATAACATTATTAAAATAGGTCAAGAAAATAATTTTTTAAACGTAACTGTTATTAATCCATCTTTAGTTAATACTTTTGGTTTATATGATTTAGGCGCAGCAAAGCAAATTTATCAAAATGATAAACACAAAATAAAACTATTAGTAAAAGAACATTGTTTAGAGATACACAAAAAAATTGTTACATTTGCAGAAAGACAATTTTTAGATATAGATTCAGATTTTAAAGAAATTCAACCTTTTGATATTTCAAAAACTGATTATTATAGCCAAATTCAAAATAAGGAACCATTATGCCTTGGATCCAAATAAAGCTTGGAACAACAGATAAAAAAGCAAAAAAAATTAGCAATATGCTATCTGGTTTAGGAGCTGTCAGCGTTACCTACATGGATAGCGTTGATACTCCTGTATATGAACCTCTCCCAGGAGAAACGAAGCTTTGGACAAATACTACAGTTATTGGATTATTTGATGCTGAAGTTGAAACACAACCTATTCTAGATTTTTTTTATTCACATTTTGGAAATACATTGACATACAAAGTGGAACAATTAGAGGATAAAGATTGGGTAAGAGAGTGGATGGATCAATTTCATCCACTTAAATGCGGAACTAAACTTTGGATTTGTCCAAGTTGGTGTCCAGTTCCTGATTCTGAAGCCGTAAACGTAATGCTAGATCCTGGATTAGCTTTTGGTACAGGTACACACCCTACAACATCAATGTGTTTATCATGGTTAGATAGTATAGATTTAAAGGATAAATCAGTGATAGATTTTGGATGCGGTTCTGGTATTTTAGCAGTAAGTGCATTAAAACTCGGTGCAAAACACGTTATTGGTATTGACATAGATCCGCAAGCCATAGAAGCTAGCATTGCTAATGCCGAAAGGAACAATGTTAGTGATAATTTGACATTATACCTTCCTAAAGAACAACCAAAAGAACTTTCATCAGATGTATTAGTTGCAAATATTCTTGCTGGACCTTTACGTGAATTAGCTCCACAAATTGCCTCAATGGTTAAACCTAATGGCCTATTTGCAATATCAGGAATAATAGAAAGCCAAAGTGAAGAATTAAAAAATATCTATAGTCAATGGTTTGATATTGATGATATTTGCTTCAAAGAAGAATGGTGCAGAATTAGCGGAAAAAAGAAAATTTAATGAAAATATAACATTGCAAGATAAATATTTATTATTTTTTTTATGTTGAATAAAAAATAACCTTTAAAATTTTTCAAAAAAATAATAATATAGCGCGCCACAAATAATTATTAAAAAACTTGTATTTGTACTAAGTTTTGTTTTAAGAAAAGAAGTTTACTTTTCTTCAGGGTAGATCTTGTATATTTAAGATCTGTTATTAACCTAAGATCAGATTTTCTGATCTGTACTTAAAAGGTCAACCATGTTAGAACTAAGAAATAAAACCGACAACGGTTTTGCTAATAATACCTCGGCTACTGTAAACATTACAAACCCACAGCCACAAGAAATTTATATTCAAAAGCCTCTATGTGAACATGTTTTAGCTTCATTAAATACTTTCTTAAATAATCCAGTAAATAAAGATACTATAGATTTATACGAAATTGTACTTTCTGAAGTAGAAAGACCTTTATTTACAAAAGTTATGCAACATGTTAGAGGTAACCAAACAAAAGCTGCAAGATTAATGGGTATTAACCGTGGAACACTACGCAAAAAATTGAAGAAATATGGACTAAGCTAATTCCATTAGAATTACATCTATATTAAGGATCAAAATATAACATAATTATTTTGATCCTTTTTTTATATTTACTTATACAAATGTCGAATTTTTGCTTAAAAACTTTAACACCATTCTAAACAATAGTTTATAATTCACGGATCAACAAATTTATAGGAATACGTTAATGGCGATCAAACTGAGACCAAGAGAAAGAGATTCTATTATTCAATCCTTACGTTCTGGAGTTACACCTAGAACTGGTTTACATTATATTCAAGTAGGACGTGTTAACGAGTTATCAGCAATAATCAAAGACATAGATAGAATTACGGATGGTGGTAGCACATTCAAACTTGTTATTGGTGATTTTGGTGCAGGTAAAAGTTTCTTTTTACAAATGATAAGATCTATCGCTCTAGAAAAAGGCATTGTTACAATGCATGCGGATTTAGCCCCAGATAGACGTCTACAAGCTTCAAGCGGCCAAGCTTTAAATTTATATCAAGAATTAGCTAAAAACATATCAACACGCGCTAAACCAGATGGTAATGCTTTAAATTCTATTATTGAGAAATTTATAACAATAGCAAGAGCCGAAGCAGATGAAAAAAATTTAGATTGCTCAGATGTAATTAAGTCAAAGCTATATTTCTTAAATGATTTTATTGGTGGTTATGATTTCTCTTTAGTAATTCAATCATATTGGAAAGGTTACAATGATGGTAACCAAGACTTAATGAACAATGCCATAAAATGGATTCGTGGGGAATATCACACAAAGACTGAAGCTAAATTAGAACTAGGTGTAAGAACAATTGTTGATGATTCTTCTGTTTATGATTTTTATAAACTAATCAGTGCTTTCGTACAAGCTGCAGGATATACAGGTTTAATTATTAACATGGATGAAATGGTAAACCTATACAAGATTCATAACATAAGATCACGCGAAGCTAATTACGAACAAATATTACGCATTATAAATGATTGTTTACAAGGTAATGTACACGGCCTTGGTTTTATAATGGGTGGAACACCAGACTTCCTTAATGATCCAAGAAAAGGACTTTTCAGTTACGAAGCTCTTAGATCCCGTTTAGCACCTAATACCTTTGCTGAGATTGCTGGTGTCAACGATTTATCAGGACCTGTATTACAATTAAGCAATCTTACACCTGAAGAACTGTTCGTTTTACTATGCAATTTAAGAAATATATTTGCATTCTACGATCCAAATAAATACCTTGTTCCAGACGAAGCGTTAATTCAATTCCTTGACCATTGCTCTAAAAAAATAGGTGAAGCTTATTTCAAAACTCCAAGAAATACAATTAAGGCTTTTGTAGATTTTCTTTCTGTTTTAGAACAAAATCCCGAATTAAAATGGCAAAACCTATTAAATGATATTTCTGTTTCATTAGAAATTGAAGATGGATTAAAAGATATTGTTCAACATGATGATAACGAAGAAGATGATAATTTAGACGATGAACTATCTAGTTTCACTTTATAAGGTAATTTTATGCAATCTAAAGCTAATCTTCTTAATCCATTAATCCAAAAATGGTTAAATTTGCAAGGTTGGACAAATTTACATGAAGTTCAAGAAAATGCAATTGAACCTATATTAGATTGCAAAGAAGACATTATTATAAGTGCTGCAACAGCAAGTGGAAAAACTGAAGCAGCATTTCTTCCGGCATGCACAAAAATTCTATTAAATAAAACTAATGGAATTAAAATTATATATATTAGTCCATTAAAAGCATTAATTAATGATCAATATAAAAGAATTGAAGCTTTAGGTCATGCTACAGGTATTCCTGTAACACCTTGGCACGGTGACATTGGTGATAATAAAAAACAAAAAATGTTCACTAATCCAAATGGAATACTTCTTATAACACCAGAATCATTAGAATCTTTGTTGATAAATCATAAAGATTGGTGTAAAGACTCTCTTAATAATCTTAATTATTTTATTATTGATGAATTCCATGCATTTATTGGAACAGAACGTGGATACCAACTTCTAAGTCAATTGCATCGCCTTGAATCCATGCTTAAACGAGAAGTACCAAGAATTGCGCTTAGCGCGACATTAAGTAATATAAAATCAGTTAAACAATGGCTAAGACCAAATAGTAATAAAAGTATTAAAATTATTGAAAGCTCAAACTCTAGCAAAGGCATAAAGCTACAAATTAGAGGATATAATTTTTCAAACTCAACAGAACCTACAGAAAATATTACAGACTACACTTATATAGCACAAGATATATTTAAACTACTGAGAGGAAGTACTAATTTAGTTTTTGCTAATAGTAGAGCTAAAACTGAATATTTAGCAAATGTTCTTGTTTCAATCTCAGAGCAAAATCATCTCCCAAATGAATTTTTTCCCCACCATGGCTCTCTTTCAAAAGATCTTAGAGAACAACTTGAAAATAGGCTTAAAATTGGGAAACTGCCTACCACAGCAGTCTGTACTCAAACTTTAGAATTAGGTATAGACCTAGGAGATGTAACATCCATAGCACAAGTTAATGCTCCACAATCAGTAGCAAGCCTAAGACAAAGAATTGGTCGTTCTGGAAGAAGAAATAAGGATGCAATTCTTAGATTATTCATACCTGAAGTTTTTATTCAAGATGGAATAAAAACACAATTAATAGACAAAATGAGAGATCAAACTTTTTTATCAGCTTCAATGATCGAACTAGTACTAGATAGATGGTTTGAACCGCCGACAATGCAAGAATTCTCTTTTTCTACACTTATACAACAAATACTAAGTGTAATAGCTCAATATGGTAGTGTACAAGCTTTGAGCATTTGGAAATTACTATGCAAAACAGGACCTTTTAATTTAGTAAATCAACAAATTTTTGTAAAATTGCTTAAAACTTTAGGTAAAAATGACCTAATTACTCAAATGAGTGATTCAAGTATAACTCTTGGAATTGCAGGAGAAAAACTTGTATCTAATTACAATTTTTATAGTTCATTCAAATCTCAAGAAGAATATACAGTAGATAATAACGGGCACAAAATTGGAACAATTCCGTTAATGCAGCCACTTAATATTGGTGATACTTTTTTATTTGCAGGTAAAGGTTGGGAAACAATTTACATAAATAATGAAAAGCACCAACTCTTTGTCAAAGAATACAAAGAAAACGCTGAACCTTTAGTCCTAGATGGAAGTTCTGGAAAAATTCACGATGGCGTTAGAGAAAAAATGTTTGAATTATATTGTGCTGATAATATTGTACCAAAATATCTCAATAAAGAAGCCTCAAAACATTTTATTGAAGGACAAAAAGTATTTCACGACCTTAACTTAATAGAAAATTACTACATTGTAGGAACTGAAGGTATTTATTTATTTCCATGGAAAGGAGATAAAATAATGCACACTATTGTACAAATTTTAAAGTTAAATGGTATAAAAGCAAAAAAAATTGGTAGCTATATTTTACTTCCATTAACATCATCTTTATCGTTTAAAGACACTGTTAATACTATTTTAAATTCTCCAAAACCTACAGAAAACGAATTAAGTGTTACAGTTACAAATCTAGAACATGAAAAATATGATAATTTCTTAGATCCCGAACTTTTATGTTTAGGCTATGGATTAAGAAACTTTGACGTAGAAGGAGCTTTTGAATTTTTTAACAAGGTATTAAATTCACATAAACCTTTTGACAACAAAACTGGAGCTTCATACCAAACCTAATTTTAAAAAAATATATATGTATTTAGGAGTAACATCACAACTAATGAATAAACTCCAGACACAACATCGTCCAAAATTTCACCTAAAGCGTTTGGATATTTTGTTGTTATTAGTTTTGATGGCCAAAGCTTCAATATATCAAAAAAACTAAAAACGAAAAAAGCTAAAAAAACATTAGACCAAGAATGAGACATGAATACTGTAATTAGCATGCCCATAAATTCATCACAAACAATAACTTTGCGATTTTCAAAACCAATAATATCTAAAATTGATTTAGTGGAACAATAGCTTAAAATTGCAATAAAAAATATGATTGCTAATTGAGAATACCATGGTAGTAGAATAAACAACATACATAATGGAATTACACAAAGTGCTACTATTGTTTCTGCATGTTTTTCTGATAAACCAATCCCAAAACCTAATGCATATAAATGAAGAGGATTTTTTAAATTTAACTTATTATTTTTTTCTAGAGCCATAAAAATACTTCATCAAATGTTAATAATACTTATTTAACCCAAAAATACACAAACATAACTTCATTATGTAAATATTTAATAACATTCCCAACTTATGAATATTATACCATTTATAAATAGCACTAACAAAATAGCATATCCAATATATATATAAAAAAACTCTTATAACAATAAATAATTATGATATAAGAGTTTATCTTTGAATTACAGAACTATTAATTTAAAAAATTAATAATTTAATAGCATGAATATCTCAGCTTTATTCTTTAAAACAATTTGCTTAGCAGAAGATGGTAACTTATCTTCTTCATCTTCTGGACTCAACCTTAAAGTTTTTAAAGTATAGAACAACAAAGCTTGACGACATTTATATATTACTTCGCCATTTTCCATACCATAATCCATTTCAATTGCAATACGCTGTGCTTCAGGAAGTTCAGGATTTGCACCAATATGCAATGATATAACAAAATTCCACTTCATGTCTTCGTTTGCATCAACAGGAGATAATTCCATTTTACCTGTTGTTAATATTCTAGATAAAACAAAATCTCTGAATTCATTTTTTTCATGGCAAAATGCTCTAACATGCCACCTAATACCATCATAACCTAAAGCATGTGGAGAAATTAATCTTGAAGATGGTTCAAGAGAACTCATAGATTGATATGTAATTCTCACAGACATTTTATGCAAAATGCAATAAACTATTTGAGAAAGAATTTCAAAAGAGATTTTTCTCTTTGGAGGGTTAAAACAAGCAATACTTGGACACTTATCTAAATAATTAAAATTAGGATTCATTTTTCCTGTTGCATTCAATAAGATGTCATTTAAATATGCTGTAGGACTGCAAATGTCAGGATATATAGGCTTAAATTTGCTACTCTTGTTGTAAACCTTATTATGGCGATCATATTCAAGGTTATTCGGAGCCATTTCAATGTATCTAGAGAGATCCAAGGATGACTGAGGTACAGAAATGCCGAAAAAATTAACCAAATCCTTACGATTTATATGGTTATTCCAACACAAACGGTACTCAATAAACTCTAAACGTCTTTCTTGATTCCATTTGTTATTACCAGGCTTAGTGGTAGAAGATTTTTTGTTCATTAACCAGAACTCCAATAAAATATAAATATAAGAAAATATATTATTACACTAAGATAATCCAAATTAAAAAAAAATGCAATAAAATATAAAAAGAATATCTACAAAATTACAAATAATTTGCCAAATTTATAACTGAAAATCAATACTTTATGTAACATAAGAACTAAAAATAACGCGTATAGTGAAAAATATAACTCAAATATACTATAAAAAACAACTTATCAAAAACAACTTCAAATCAATACAAACAAATAAAATATTACATGATAAATATTACATTAATATACGTTACACGAAAAGCAATACACATTTTCCTAAATATTCACCTAGTATTGTTTAATTTGAATTAGCATGCATAAAAAAGAATACTATTTATAAATACTATTACATCTTGAAACACAAAAGGATTGATATCAAAAAAAATAGCTTATAAACATAGTCGATAAATCATCAATGTAGCCAGTAAGGTAACATACTCAAAAAATATTATTTTCGCAAAGTTAAAAATATCGTTTTTTAATATGCTTTATTAGTTAAAATTCACTATTTGAGAATCAATATATCATAAACATTGAGGGTATTTTTAATAAAAAATATAAAACCAACTTTAAAAAAGTAGCAAAATGATTAAATTGTAACCATAGAACCGTTAACTGTTATTTTTATGATCATTTCGTAAATTAAAGATAAAAAAG
>CAZTNG010000024.1:0-25783 GCA_964615195.1 uncultured Enterobacterales bacterium | reverse complement strand
TGGAATTTTGCCAAAAGTTAGGCCGCTAAAATAATAGCGACCTAATACCAAATTTGAAATAAATAATCAATCTATGCAAGTAGACTTAACTAACGATATCGCCGTTAGCAATCCAATGTCAACTAGAGTAAAAACATCAATTGTAAATTACTTAGGCTTGTGGTTCTTATATCCATTTTTCCCTTTTTATAAATGGCATCGAGACAAAGGTTTTATTTCAGAAATCTTTGGTTGGGGAATAAAGAAATTAAAGTCATTTTTCTCGTCAAATAATAATAAACAAGTGAACTCTTTGATTTCTCAAAATAATCTTCAATATTTTGCATTTCCATTACAATTAAGTTCTGATGCCCAAATAAAGTGTGCTTCATCCTTTAGAGATGTTTCAGATTCCATTGAATGTGTACTATTATCATTTGCAGCACATGCAAATAAGGAACACTTTTTAATTATTAAGCTTCACCCTTTTGATAATTCATTTTTTAATTACAAGAAATTTGTAAAAAATTTGGCTAAGGTTTTAAAAATTAGTGATAGAGTTTTTTTTATCACTGATATAAATTCCACTGAATTTGTAACAAAATCGTTAGGGATGATAGTCATTAATTCAACAATGGGAATAGTATCCATCCAAAATAATAAACCCACGATTAATTTGGGAAACTCTATATATGCTAATTATGGTCTAGCAATAAGTGCAGTAACTAATGGAATTTTTAACCATAATATTTTAGATGATTTTTGGACCAAACCAATTTCACCTATTGCCAAGAATGTCGAATTATTTTTTAAAATACTTCGTAAGAACGCCATTTTGCCTGGAAACTTCTATACTGATGCAGGCATAAAGCAGACAATTGCAGGGACCTTAGAAAGAATAAATATTGGTGGTATTAGACATTGCATAATATTAAGTAAAGGTATTAGAAAAATTAACAATCTAGATGCATTTTTGTACCAAATATCAGAACCTTGTGTAGTCGGTTGGGGACACAAAAAAACAGCTATTCGCGCAATGAATTATGCTCAAAAAAACAATCTACCATATTACGCACTAGAAGATGGATTTATCAAAAGCTTATCATCAACATTTTGTGAACATAATAATCTAGCTTTATCTTTAGTACTTGATAAAAAAGGTATCTATTATGATGCAACCAAACCTTCTGACATAGAAGATTACTTAGTAAATTATAATACTTGGTACACTATGGATATTAAAACTAAAGCTACAGCATTAATTAAAGTAATTATTGATAATAATATTGTTAAATACAATACAACATCATCTTATAAACTTAAATCAAGTCATTTGATGGAAAATTTAGATAAAAGAACGTATAACAACTTAATAAATTCAAATGTTGATCAAAGAGTATTACTCATAGACCAAACATTCGGAGACTCATCAATTACTTTAGGTAATGCCAATAAAAACGATTTTTTTAAAATGTTGGATGATGCTATTTCAACCTATAAAGCTGAACATGTTTTTGTAAAAATACATCCAAATGTTGCTTTAGGGAACAAGAAAGGCTATTTCAACTTAAAAATGCTTGTAGATAAAAACGTGAACATAATTGCTAATGATACAAATTCAATGGAATTATTAAAGTATTTTAAAAATGTATACACTGTTACCTCAGGCACTGGATTTGAAGCACTAATGTGTGGTTGCAATGTTACTTGTTATGGTGAACCTTTTTATTCTAATTATGGCTTAACCATTGATAAAAAGAATACAACCAAACAAAGAAGAAGAGATATTTTAGAGAATGAACTAACAATAGAAATTCTAGTAGCTGCAATTTTCTATAAATATTCAATATTTGTAGACTCTACAACAAATGAACAAACAACACCTGAAAAAATTATCTCTAACATTATTAATACTAAACTTAAAATATCTTCGTCAATGAGCAATCACAAGGATTGTAAAAAAGAAGGAACTGAAAGTTTATATTTGAACTAAAGTCTTGATGAAATGCCTCCAAATTGCATGTCATCAAGGATTAAAATATAAACATTTAAGATATCTTTCTTAAAATTTTTATTTTATTGTGTATGCATATGATCTCTTTTAAATGCAATTTGCTATAATTACGCAAATTTTAAGCAGGTAAATATGCATGCACGATAATATCTATGCCGTACCTAGAAATAAACTAGGAGATTTTACGTTTGACGATCAGGTAGCTAATGTTTTTCCAGATATGATTAAACGCTCAGTTCCTGGCTATTCCAATATTGTTCAAGCTATTGGTATGATTACTGAAAAATATGCAAAACCTAATACAAACTTATACGACTTAGGTTGTAGTTTAGGAGCCTGTACGTTAGAACTGCGAAATAATGCGCCTTTTGGATGTACTGTTTACGGGATTGATAATTCTGAAGCTATGATTACAAGAGCCTCAGAAAATATGAAAGCCTACAAAAGTCAAACAAAAACTATTATTGAATTAGGTGATGTTACAAAGTATCCCATGCAAAATGCATCAATTATTGTACTTAACTTTGTACTCCAATTTATCGCTCCTAATCTGAGAGATAAACTTATAAAAGATATCTATGACGCATTAATACCAGGTGGTATATTAGTTCTAAGTGAAAAATTTAAATTCAATGACGAATCCATACAAAACACACTATTCAATTTACATCTTGATTTTAAAAAGGCTAACGGCTACAGTGACCTCGAAATTAGCCAAAAACGAAATGCAATAGAAAACGTGTTAATTCCTGAAACTATTGTTGCACATAAACAAAGATTAGCTAACGCTGGTTTTACTCATTCGGATGTATGGTTTCAATGTTTTAATTTTGGTTCAATAATAGCCATTAAATAGCAGGTAAAAAAATGTATCAGCCCTGGAATAAGTTTTTAGCTGTCATTGCAGAAGATGAAAAAATGTCAGCTTGGCTAAATGTTCTACCTAAACAACTAGATGACTTCCTAAATTCTAGTGAAGGTGAACTTTTCAAAGGATATATAAAGCTATTTCAAAGGACGGAAGTTTTTCAAACGTCCTCCCTTAATTTAAATAAAGATTATGTTAGGTTCGGCTCGGGTGAATCAGTAACCCCTAGACAGCAAGACATGATCCATCAACTTTTTATAGAAATGATGCCATGGCGTAAAGGTCCATATGAATTCTTTGGTCAGAAAGTGGAGTCTGAATGGCTTAGCTTTAAAAAATGGGATCGTTTATTGCCTTTCTTATCTCCATTAAATAATCGTAATGTTTTAGATGTAGGTTGTGGAAATGGCTACCATATGTGGCGTATGCTCGGTGAAGGAGCTAATAGAGTAACTGGTATAGATCCATGCGCACTATTCACTGCACAATTTGAATTATTTAAAAGGTCTATTCAAAGTAACGTAAAAGATAAAATTAATCTATTACCTTTAGGCATTGAAGATTTACCAAAGCTTGAAGCTTTTGATACAGTATTCTCCATGGGAGTTTTATATCATCGCCGCAGTGCAGTAGATCATTTATTTCAACTTCATGATCAATTAGTTAGAGGTGGAGAACTTGTACTTGAAACTCTAGTTGTTGAAGGTGATGAAAACACAATTTTAGTACCAACAGACAGATATGCAAAAATGCCTAATGTTTGGTATATTCCTTCAACAAAAGCTTTAGAAAAGCTAATTTTACGTTGTGGTTTTGTTGACGTAAAACTAGTTAATGTAGATATGACAACAACAGCAGAACAAAGACAAACGGAACTTATGCGCACTGAATCGCTACAAAATTTTTTAGATCCGCAGGACCCTACTAAAACTATAGAAGGTTACCAAGCGCCAACAAGAGCTGTTTTTATTGCACACCGTAAAGGTTAAATAATTATGAAAAAAAATTTACAAGCAATTGCATTGTTAATATTAACATCTAGCCTAACCATTGGCTGCCAAACTATGAATGAAACTAAAGCAACTACTGACAAAAATGCCATAGTACTTCAAGAAATTCAAAATAAGAATAACTCATATGAACCAATTCTCAATACATTAACATCAGACGTGAGAATTATTCATGAAAATTATTCTCGTCAAATGGATGTATGTTTAAAACAAATTAAAGAAGCTAATGAAGAAAACGCCCAACTTCGTAAAGATTTTAAGGACTTGACTAGCGTGTTAAATAAATCAGACAAACCTGTTGTAAAGGAAAAAGAACCTGTACCAGAGCCAATAGTTGATAACACTCGCCTACCAGATGGTAAAATGATTTTTGGTGAAGCAGAATGGATTTACGTAGCAGAAGCAGATGCATCTTTTGATAGCCGCATAGATTCAGGTGCTAGCATTTCATCTATTAGTGCTTTAGATATAGAACAATTTGAAAGAGATGGAAAAAAATGGTACCGCTTTAGTATTCCACTCAATAATTCAGAAAAAATTAGTATGGAAGCTCCTTGGGTACGTAGTGCAGTAATCAAACAAGCTAGCTCTGATGGCGATACCGAAGAAAGACCGGTAGTTCAACTTACTATAAAGGTTGGAAACTTGACTGACGTTACAGAAGTATCATTACGTAATAGAAGCACTATGCAATACTCACTTTTGATTGGTCGTGAATTTATAAAAGACATTGCAGTTGTTGACGTATCACGTAATCATGTACAAAAGAAAATTGAAGGTTCTCGCTCAGTTGGTGCTTTTAAGCTAGATAAAAAAGGAGTAAAAATTCCTAATAGCCGTGAAATCGAAGTAAAGGATGTGAAGAAGGAAAACACAATTCCTGCAAAACCAAAAACTGACGCTACAGTAGAAGTTCAAAAAACAACTAAAGAAACTAGTGTTACGGCTAAACCAAAAGCTTAATAACACCATAAAAAACTTAAAAGATTAAATACTTAGGATTAAAAAAATGGTTAGTCGCGGAGTTTATTACATAGTAGTAGCCTTATTGCTAATTACTGGCATTTCATTAATGATATATCAACATGTAACATTTGAGGTTCCTTGGTTTCCGACCAACCACAATATTGCATGGAATATCGAAGCAAAAATTAACTTCCAAACAGATGATGATGTCGCAAAACCTGTTAAGGTTTCTTTTGCAATACCTGAAGCCCAACCAGGATTCAATATCGTAAATGAAACTACAGCAAGTCCAGATTACGGTCTCGCTTTTACAGATAAGGATGGTCATACTAGAGTAGAATGGTCAAAGCGAGTTGCGAATGGCCCTCAGACTCTTTATTATCGTATAGAGATCTTAGCTGATAAAAACGCAACAAACTCACTAATGACCGTTCCAGAAGTAGCTAAAGTAGTAACTCCAGAACCATATTTAACAGCGATGAATCAAATTAAAGACTCAGCATACGCTAAAAGTACAGATGTTTTTGCTTTTACACGTGAAGTCTTTAATGAACTTAAAAACCAAGATCAAAATGCTAAACTTTTACTAAATAAAATGAAAAAAGCTGAGGTTGTGGTACACATACTTAATCTTGCCAATATTCCAGCTCGAGTTGTAAAAGTATTAAGACTTGAAGATGGACGTAGAAATCAGAGATTAATTCCTTATATTGCTGTTTTTGATGAAAACAATGAGTATCAAATGTTTGATCCAGAAACTGAAAAGCCAGGATTTAACGAAAATATATTTCTATGGGAAAACAACTCAGATTCATTAATTGATTTAACTGGTGGTAAAGACGCTAAAGTTAGCTTCTCAATTATTCGCAATAGCATTAGTGATACAAAAGCTTTTGCGCTTAAGCATGATGCTGATGTAGCTCGCAATGGTGAAAAGTTTGACTTATCAGTTAACGCCCTACCTATTGAAGAACAAGCAGTGTTTAAAGGAATTTTATTAATACCAATTGGCGTATTTATAGTTGTATTCCTCCGAATTATTGTTGGTTTGAAGACTAGTGGTACATTTATGCCTGTACTTATAGCAATGGCATTTTTGCAAACAAGCTTAGTAGTAGGCTTAATTGGTTTTCTAACAATAGTTGGTATTGGTTTAATCATTAGATCATGGCTATCACATTTAAACCTATTATTAGTTGCGAGAATATCCACGGTTATTATTACTGTTATTGCAATAATTGGAACACTAAGTTTCATAACCTATAAAGTGGGATTAACTGATGGTATTAAAATAACATTCTTCCCAATGATTATCTTATCTTGGACTATTGAAAGAATGTCAATTTTATGGGAAGAAGAAGGTTACAAGGAAGTTGTAAAGCAAGGCGGTGGTTCATTACTTGTAGCTGTTATTGCATACCTTGTAATGAGTAGCCTTAACATCCAACACATTACCTTTAATTTCTTGGGATTACAGCTTGTAATTTTAGCGTGTGTACTCCTAATTGGTAACTATACAGGCTATCGTTTAAGTGAATTAAAACGCTTCAGACCTCTTGCTAACGAAATTCAGCAACCTAATGATGAAGAATTAGAAGCAGATCGCTTAAAGCGTGAAACTAAAGAAGTAAAGAAGGGGCAATAATATGAACATTTGGCCATTTAGTCAGTATTGTTCTCCTTTTACCTTAAATCATTTAGGTATCATGGGAATGAATCAGCGTAATGTAAATTACATAGGCCGCTATAATGATCGCTCGCTCTACCCGTTAGTTGATAATAAACTATTAACTAAAGAACTTGCTATTAAGCATAATGTAAGAACCACAGATCTTATTGGTGATATTAAACATCAGTATGATGTAGCTAATTTTGTAAAAATTATTAAGGGGCATAATGGTTTCTGTATCAAACCAGCTCACGGCTCTGGCGGTAAAGGAATCCTAGTAATTACAAGATCAGAAAATGATATTTACTATAAACCAAATGGACAGGGACTTACGGCAATAGATATTGAGCGTCATATTTCTAATATCTTAGCTGGATTGTTCTCCTTGGGTGGTAAGCAAGACTTTGCATTAATAGAAGATCTAATAAATTTTGATGATGTATTTGCAGACTATAGCTATGAAGGTGTTCCTGATGTACGAGTAATCGTCTTCCAAGGATATCCAGTAATGTGTATGATGCGTCTATCAACTGCAGCTTCAGATGGTAAAGCAAATCTACACCAAGGTGCGGTCGGTGTTGGTCTTTGTATACGTACTGGACGAGCTGTTCATGCAGTGCAACGCAATGAACCTATATTCAACCACCCTGATACAGGTGCAGATCTAAACAAGCTCCAGGTACCATCATGGCAGACAGTTCTTACACTAGCATCTAGTTGCTACGATATGTCAGGTCTTGGTTATATTGGTACTGATATCGTGCTTGATAAGAAAAAAGGACCTCTATTACTTGAACTTAACGCAAGGCCTGGTCTTGCTATTCAAACCGCTAATGGTGCTGGACTATTACCAAGATTGCATTTCATTCAACAATTAATAAAAAAACACAGTGGATTATCTCCAGAAAAACGTGTTGCCATTGCTCAAGAGCATTTTGGCATATTTAAGAATTAATTTATTAGGTACTACTGTTAAATCAATCATGATGGTAGTACCTTTTCTAATAAAATTCTAAATTAGTCTTACCTTAAAATAAACAAATTATACCTTTAGTGTTCTTATCACTTAAAAGCAAAGAAATTGACTTATCTATTATTTCACTCTAATAGCACGTAAAAATTAACCTCTGCAGAACGACCTTTTTCATCTAGTAAACTAACATGATAAATTCCATCATGCGTTGGTTCAAAATAATTTTGAGTAAATTGTTCATCATTAACATTTAAATATATTTGACCTTCGCCACCTGTGTATTTGATAAAAACCTGTCCTAAATAATCAGGGACTACAGTTTCTCCATCACGTGGAAATTCTATTCTTAAAGGGTGAGAATCAGTTACTTTTGCTCTATCAATAACCTCTGTTAATGCTTGAGGAGGTTTAGATAAATCTAAAAGCTCGCTAGATAATTGTTCTTTAGTAAAAGGAACTATCTTTAACTCGTCTAAAATACTGAATAAAATTGGAGCTGCAGAAGCATAACCAGAATAAACATTTCCACCTTTAATTATATTGTTTGGATAATTTATTGCGACGCCTACAGTGTAATTCCCCATAGAACCCACAGCTAGAGCATCGGTAAATCTGCTTGATGTTCCTGTTTTATATGATACATCATGCATAGATACCCTATTCATTGGCCTTGGAGTACCTTTTAATATATTGTATACAGCTCTAGCACTAGCTTTGGTAAGCATGCGATATGGTGATTTTAAGGGTTCGTTCTTAGTAAGTACATAATCATAAAGTAATCCATCTTCATTAAGCATGCCATAAAGTGATGTCAAATCCATCAATGAAATGCCACCACTACCTAATATCACTGAATAATCTCCAGTATTATCTTTAACAAAAATTCTTTTTCGCTTATGATTTATTGCGTTAATAAAATTATCAACCCCTATTAAATCTAGAACTTCTAATGCTGGTAAATTTAAAGATAATGTTAAAGCTAAGGATGCTGGTATCTTTCCATTAAAACTTCTATCAAAATTTACAGGTTTCCAAACTCCATATAGTTTTTCATTATCATGCAATAATGTATTAGGATGTAATTTACCTTTATCAAAGGCTAAACCATATGCAAAAGGTTTTAACGTAGAACCAGGAGAACGTTTATAGAAAGGTAAACATAATCTTGATATGTCAAGATTTGAAGATCCTAAGATACCTGAAAGCACGTGACCCCTAGCATCGAGAACCACAACAGACAAAACAGCGCCAGTTTTATTTTTTATGGCAAATTTGTCCGCCTCTCTTTGTAAAACATCTTGCACATATGGATCTATATTTGAATAGCTTTCAAGCTGTGTATTATAGGCAAAAAGATAATCTGCAAAATTTTTAGCTGATTGGTTAATTTTATACAGCTTATTCGGTAATACTTCTAACAGTGCAGCTTTCCATACATCATGTGATATAACGCCCTTTTCATATGCAAGTCTTAAAACTTCATTCTTGTAATAAACCGTAGCTTTATAATTTTTATCAGGTCTTATTCTTTCAGGTGCTCTAGGTAGTGCTGTCAGCAAAGCAGCTTCTGATGGCGTAAGTTTTAATGGTAAATGATTAAACCACTTTAATGAAGCAGCTTTTACCCCTTCAATATTAGAACCAAAAGGAGCAATAGTTAAATACCAATTTAAAACGGTATCTCGTCCAAACTTATGTGTGATATAAATAGCTTGGACAACTTCTTTTAATTTATTGTAATAAGTACGATCATGCTTAGTAAGCCTTTTAACGACTTGCATAGCTATAGTCGAACCACCAGAAGTAATATTTTGGCTATATATATTATTACTGAAAGCACGTATTAATGCTAAAAAATCTACACCACAATGACTATAAAAACGTTGATCCTCACTTGCAAGTAACATTTTTATGTAAAGAGGACTAACATCATCTACCGTGGTATAAAAACGATATGATTGAGTGTCACTAGATAAAGTATACCCTGCTATGCCATTATCCTTATCATACAGGACCTTTGAACGTTCAGTGATATCACTATAGTCAAGCTCATTTATTGCGTTTATACAAAATGTTACTGCTAGTGTAACCACTAGCAGCAACATAATAATAAACGATCTAAACAAAGTTATACGCATTATTTAACAGTAATACTTTGAGCCTTATCATAACTGTTAAGCATAATATAAGAATCACTCTTAATTAAAGCCCCATTCATAAGAGGCACACTTGTTCCAACATGTGCACCCTTTAATGCATAAGCAATAGTAAGATGTTTTTTATCATAAATATGATCAGTTACGTTCAAACTTGTATCACCTTGAATAATATCAGGATACATTAAATTTTTATTATTAATCCAACTATACATTTGTTGAGAATTACTGGAATTTATAGTTCTAAAATAAACTAAGTTAGAAGGTATTTTTTGCTGAATTACAATATTTCCTGTATAAGGATATTCAAAGTTAATTTCATTAAGAACTACTACTTCTTCATTCAACTTCAGGTTTATTGGTCCAACAATTTTAACACCATCTTTTGTATAATATTCCTGAGTATATGATATGCCATTAGTCGTTCCAATAACTGAATTGGTATATCCATAAGCACCTACATTAGCAAATATTTGATTATCACCAGTATAAGTAATATTAAGACTATTATTTTCTAAATTAACAACATTAGTGTGTTTATCATTATTGTTTGCAGCAACAGCCATTTTATACAATAGATATTGCCCAGCAGGCATAATGTAGTTAGTATCATTAAGATGTAGTAATAAATTATCTATATCATCTGTACTACTAGCGTTAAGAGATGACTCAACAATCGCTAATGTATCATGGGATAAAGAATTAGTAGTGAATGGCATATATTTAATAATACCATTTAAATAACTAATTTTCTCCGCAATAGGGGCATCATTATTTAAGAATTCATCATATTTATTGTATACGTCGGCTAAAATTTCCTTTCCAAGAGAAAGAACATATTCTTGACGTTCAGTATCACCATAAAGTCCTAAAGCATTTGCATAATTTGCGTAAGATTCAATTCCTTTATTTTCATCTTCAGCATTACCCAAATTATCTACTTTATATGTTAGTGTAGCCTTTACATTTACACCATTTTTTGCCAAAACATACAAAGCTAAAGCTGCATTATTGTTGTTACTACTATTTTGTATTTGCATTAAGTTTTGTTCTAATATTCCAAGGATAGACTTGTTTACATTAAACCCGGCCTTATCTGCATCAAATAAAAACAAAGCAGCATATGCAATAGCATAAGAATTTTCGCGATAATCATTAAAATATGTACTTAAATTACCATTTGGACCAATCATGCTTTGCACTTTAGCAACACTTTTAGCAATAGCTAAATCAATATTTTGCTTTTCTTGAGCAGTAAATTCTGATAATTGTCTAGCATTCAAAGCAGCCAAACCAATAGATGCGCTATCATAAAAATCACAACAATCAGCTTGTTCTAGTAAATCATTTAAAGATTCTTTTGTTGGCTTGAAAGGACTCTCTCCGTAGGATACGGTTACCTTTGTCCCATCAATGTAATTATGTTTAAAATCTACTTTCTGCTTTACATTAGGTTCTAACACAATTAATTTATTCTCAGCAATTTTTAACATTGGAGATAAAACTTCAATATTTTGCGTTGTTTCATAACTATAGTTATCACCTTTAACATCTATATGAATTACGCCACTGCCTTCATTTTTTGAGGTGAGTGGAATAGTAATTCCATTTTCAGAATTTGCAGCAACAGCAAGATCACCTTCTTGATTACATACTAAAGGTTTATCACAACTAATTTTATATTTATAACTTTGTTCTTTATTCAAAGTATTTGTAATACTAAATGTTGGACTTAATGTGTCCCCTGAATGCATATAATAAGGAGTATTTAGCTTTGATACAGCGATATCCTTAACCACTACATTTTGAGAATAAGAACCAACTTTATCCTTTGACCAACCTGAAATCATCAATGTTGCTGTAGTGTTCAAATCTTTAAGTTTATACGTAACCTCAGCTTCACCATTTACAACTTTAATTTTTGGAGTATAGAATGATAAAAGCTTATCTAATATATTACTTAACGATTGAGGCGCCATAGCATTAGCCATGGATTCATCACCATAACCTTGACCTTTACGATCTAAACCTTGCAATAAGTACGCATACACATCATGAATTTTTGTTGTAAATTCAGGTTTACCGTAAAAATATTTATCAGGACTTGCTGCTTTTTGACCGTTAATACTTAATATGCCATTATCAACTAAATTTGTTGTTATATAAGTATTATCATCAGCATTAGCTACTTTAACTTTAATAGTTAAATCAGAATTTGGTTTAATTTTTTGTGGAACTTCAGCACTTATCTTAAGTAAATTATCGTCGTGATTTACGCCCAAATAAACGACACCTATTGCACGCTTTGAACCAAAATATTTGCTATTAACATCGGCATATGTTGATAGTAAAGCATAACTGCCTTTCACGAAATTCTTAGGCAACTGTAAGCTTAACTTATTTTGACCTTTTTTAATTTCAAAATGCTTCATTATAGGTTTGGTGTCATCACCTAATAATAAATCAGCAAAGCCATCATAATAGCTTACAAACTCAAGCTTCACATTGTCATTTGCGTTATAACTTGGTTTATCCGCATAAAGATCAAATCTTTCTGGGTGAGTAGTATCAGAATCTGTCCAACCCACGTTGAAATTAGCTGATGTTAATACATCACCATAACGAAGTTCTATTACGTAGCAACCATTATCAAGTGGATAATCAAACTTTGTAGCATTTTTTTCTGTAGCAGAAATAGTACCTGCAACTACTGGTGTGAAATATTCATTTGTTAAATAATTCCATCTACCATTTTTAAAGCCAAACTGATAGCTTATATTATGCTTAGATATTTTATAGCTAACTTCACCATCATAAAGTTTTCCTTTATGATCGGTAAGTATTACATTAAATTCACTAGTGTTTTTAATAGGATCTAAACCGCCGACCTTAACACCTACAGCTTTCTTTTCAAAAGGAAGTTTATAATTGTGGTTAAGACTTAAGAACTTAGAATTTGGATCTAACAAATCCAAACTTATATTCACCTTTTGTGGGTAATTCTGCGAATCGATATCCTCAAAAGGTAATTTAACAATACCACTTGAATCTGAAGTCAAAGCAGGGAAATAAGTTAACTTTTTAAGTTTATCAATATTACTATCATTAGCGCCAAAATAATAATCCTTATATTTATCAAATGGATGATTATCAGGTGCTACTTCATAATAACCATTGACAGGAATACTCTGAGCAGGTGCATCATAAGTATATTTAACCTTCACATTAACAGGATTCTTCAAATTTATAATATCGTCATTATTGGCAAATTTAGCCATAATTGTAGATGGCTTAAAGTTATCAACATTGAAGTCGATTGAACTAATTATATTTCTATTGTCCAAACCAAGCTTAATATTCCATAAACCAAGATTTGCAGCCATTGGTAACTCAAATTCATAATCAAAGGCTCCGCTTACAGGATTATTAAGTGTTTTCTCTAAATAAAGTACTCCATCTGGACGATATATTTTTAGCTTAAGAGCTTTCAAGTCAGCAGCCTTAAGATCATTCTTGCGAACTATTGCTTCATAATAAATCTTTTCACCAGGACGAACTAAGGTTCTATTAGTATAAGCATAAACAGAAAAATTAGAATTAAGTGGAGCTGGTATTGTATTTTTTATACCATCAATAAATAAAGAACTTTCACGTAAATCTAAGCTAAAAAAATCATTGTTACGGGTTGTCTGAATTAGTATAGGTTCTTGCGAATATTTACCTTGAACAGCATTTTTACTAAAAATAGCATAACCATTTTCATCAGTAACAACTGTTTCAAGAACCTCATTGCTTGCACTGATTAACGAAGCCTTTACATCTTTCAGAGGCTTACTGTTAGTTAATGAACGCACAGCAACTGCAATGCTATTATTTGTTTTATAAGATGTAACACCTAAATCTGAAATTATAATAGATTTAGTAAACATAAAGTCAGAATTATAATCAAACAAATCTTCCATGCATGATTCTTCATTTTGACAATAATTTTTATCATATTTAGTAATTATTAATGCATAAATACCAGAATCTAACTTAGAGTTTGCCAATTTTTTTAAATCAACAATCGTAAAAGTCTTTTGATTAGGCTTTGGAGCAAGTTGGTAAACTTGTGAAGATATTAATGAACCATGATTTCGTAAGTAATCTTTTGTATCCCAATTGTACTCAAAAGTTGAAGTTGTCTTTCCTTCATATGAAGCAAGATCTCGGGTTGATATCTTAAAAAGCGTTGCTCTAAAGTTATTGATATTCACCGATTCAACCATTACACCTTTTTGATCTGAGTTAGCTGAAATTACATTACCAGGTAAAAAATTAATACTTTCTTGAGCGTCTACTGTTCGAAACGACTGTTTGATATTTTCATTTACTCGTAAACCATTTTTAGATTTCAAACCTACATTGATCTTTGCTGTATAGTCTGTACCAAAATCTAAGCCTGTAAGACATATAGCTCTATCATTTATAGTAAAACCATTGACTACATTAGAATGGTCTGAATCTTTTGTTAATGAAATGAAATGAGATACATCCGCATACTCATCTATAGTATCACTCATAATTAAACAGGATGTCGCTTTACCTACGTTACTTTCATTAGTAACGTTATTTATTTCTAAATTATCAGCTGCACTTGCTTCGAAGCCAACGCCAAGCATACTTACTGCAAAGGCAATTTTTGTTAAATTCATAGCTACCCCTACTCTTATATTAATCAATTATTTTTTATTATCTTGTATCATTAAAAATGGTAAAAATATATTTACATATACAATCTACCATTAATCCCGGATGAACCTATATTTCATCATATTAGCACTTTTTATTTAAAAAATTTTAATAAATTAAAAACATTTTTTTTCTAAACATGCAAAATAGTTCATAATAAATACAGCCTTTTTAACTGCTATGCATTTTTATTTTTTGCGCAGTAATTTTGCTAATTCACCACCTGTCAATAACTCACGTCGTAATTCACCAAGAGTCATTATTTGAGGAGTAACAGGTAAAGGACGCACAGCTTTTACAGTCATATACCCCAATCTACTTGAATAAATTGCTGCTGCCACACCTTGTCCAATAGATGCGGAAATTTTTGTTGCAGCTCCTGCTCCAAATACATCTACTAATGCATCTGTAGCCAAATCAGCCATACCAATAAAGATTAAATTATGAATCACTCTACGGTATAACTGCATGCGTCCCCAAATACCACATTGCAACCCATAAACCATAGATATTTCTCTAATTAGTCTTAATGATCTAGCTAGAGTCAGAAACATATCTAACCAAGCAACAGGGCTTAATGCCACAATCACGCCATTTTCTGTTGCTCTTTTAATAATTAATTTCTTAGCCTTTTGGTCTTGAATTTGTAATACAGTTTGTTCATATAAACTAAACACACTTACCACATCAAAATGGCTTTGTGTTTTATTTAAAAAATTTTGCCATTCTTTGTTTTTTGTTATTTTAGAAGATGCTGCCATTTTTTTACAAAGCGCCATAGCACTATCATAATTACCATTAGCGACAATGTTCTTAACTTCTAAACGATGAACATCCGCAGCTCTTAGCATCAGTACAGCACTAAATTCTCTATAAATAGAGATAAGAACCATTATTAGTACTAAACCTAGACCTATAGACCAAAACGTTCCAGCTAACAAACTAGAACTAAAAGCATTTTCTATTAATCCATATGTTTGCAAACCACCTAATACTAGCAATAAAACTAGAATCCACAACACAGGACTTCCCAAAAAACTCGTTGGCTTAGGTTCATACTCATCATCTTTATCAATAACTATTGTTGAAACATCTTCCACTGAACTAGCTTCAACCGTTGATAAATTTGATGTAGCAGGATCGACTGTAAAGCTATTTTTAAGAGTAGCATCTAAATCATTAGTATCAGGTTTTAACTTACCTTGAAGTAACGCAGGATCTACTTCAAATGATTCCTTAAGCTTTTGATTATTTGGTGTGGTCATTAAAGCTTATCTCCAATTATATAGTGCAATAACAAATCTAAATTCATGCTAGGAAGAGGTTCGCCTATTGCAATTTTAGGGGGTAAAAGTGACTTCAAAGTAAAATTATTTTGAAAAAATTCCATGTTTGCTCTAGTCCATTGTGCAGGTACTGACCCCGGAAAAAATGCTAAATCTTCAGGATAACTTGTCAATAAAACTTGAGAGTTTTCATTATAACGCATGCAATTTGTTGCTTTTATTGCAGAAAGAACCATCGATTCACAATGCGAACCATCTGCACGTACTCGCAGTGAAGCCTGTTTAAGCATCGATTTTAATAAACTTAATAAATTAGCGTGTTGGTCATTTGTAATGCAATCAGCTTTAGTAGCTGCAAACATTACCTTATCAATTTTTGGGGCAAAAAGTCTGCTAAAAATGCCTGTGGAGCCATAATTAAAATGCTTTAATAACACATCAAAACTATCATTTATATCCACAAAAGTTTCTCTACCACCCATAAGAGCTTTAAGACAATCAACCACAATAATTTGTCTATCTAATTGAGAAAAACACTCACTATAAAACTTTTTAACAACTAAATCCTTATATGCATAAAATCGATCTCTGAGTACAGCATACAAAGAACCATCCTCTGCATTAGAAACATCATTCCAAACCCATGGAACGAACTCTAGTAAAGGAGTGCCTTTTAAATTACCTGGCAACACAAACCTACCAGGTACAACCATAGCAAAACCTTGATTTTTACAGGCTTTAAGCCAATTTGTATAGAGCGCAACAACTGTTTTTAAAATGCTATCATTAGGTTTAACATGCGGATCTAAAGCACATCCTGCTTTTATCCATGAATTACTATCTACAACAGCACCGATTTTTCCAATTCTATTTTTTATCTCTGCTGAAAATTCTTCATAGCTTAAATCCAAAAGCATTAAATCCATCAACCATTCACCAGGATAATCCCAAAGATCTAAATATAATTTACGCGGAGAAGAATTTGTAAACCACCTTTTGTCTTGATACCTAATTTCTAATCTAAGCTCACTGATACCATCTGTAGCTTGTGGCCATGATGGATTTTCAGCAGTTAGAGCATTCATCGCCTCATAATAAGGAAACGTTGGCACTGATAAATCACGTAATTGAGCTAAACCACCATAGCAAATTTTTGCATCTTCATAAGCTTTAAATCTAGCTAATCTATTTGCTGTTCCCTCATCACCAAAGGTACAAATATTATTTACTAAAGATGTAATAAGAGCTGTTTTACCTCCTCGTGAAAGGCCGGTAATACCAATTCTAATTTCTCTATCTAACAATAAATCAATTTTTTGATTTACAGCGTTTGTAATATCAGTCAATAACTTCATAGCAGCTCCGAACTCTATATGCTTAATATTATTTCACAAAAATAGAATACAAAACTAGTTTTTACACTATATTTGCCAATGTACTATCATTCCTTTTCTTTATATCTTGTAAAATATTTTAATATTAATCCAATTTTTCAATAATTGACGTAGAAGATAGTCATGAGTTTTATCTAATTTTGTTTATTCATTACACTATTTGCTTAAAATTAGCCTAAAGTTTGCAAAGATGGTAAAATAACCATCATTAATGATTATTTAATTGGTTAAGTATGCGTTATTTTTTATTATTTATTGCATTTTATCTCGCTACTGCTGGCAATGTTGCCTATGCCCAAAAGCCAAGCAATGGACTTATATATTGCTCCGAAAGCAATATTACTTCAATGAATCCTCAACGTTATGCAATTTCCACAATGGCCTCATCAATATCCTATGCTATATATGACAGATTGATGACTATGGATCCATCAACAAAAAACGTAACAGAAGGTTTAGGCTCCTTAGATTATATATCCGATAATGGCAAAACTTATGTATTTCGTATAGCCAAACACATCAAGTTTCAATTAAACAAATATTTCACGCCATCTAGAGATCTAAACGCCTATGATGTAGCCTTTACGTTCGACAGACTTATTAATAAAGAAAATCCTTTTTACCGTTCTAGATCTGAATTTCCATTTTTTTTACGTAATGACATTTCTGATCTATTAATAAAAGTAGAAGCAATAAACAATAATCAAGTAGCCTTTCATTTAAAACAACCAACATCTCAATTAATTCCTTTTTTAGCTTCAGATAATTCAGTAATTCTAAGTAAAGAATATGCAGATACAATTTTAAATAAAAAACTACCTAAAGACACCTTAGATTTTGATGCAATTGGTACTGGACCATATATGCAAAAAAGCTTTACTCGTGAACGTTTTGCAAGGCTAGTTCCTTTTAGATCATACCATGGGCAAACTGCAAAACTTCCCATGCTAGTACTTACTCATTCATCACAAACCAATAAAAGATTAACTCAACTATTTACTGGTGAATGCCACGTAATAACGAACCCCACACCAAGCCAACTTACATATCTAGAAAAGCTTTCAAAAGATATTAATATTATTCAGCGTGATAGTATGATTGGTACATTTTTAATTTTTAATACTAAACGCCAACCTTTCTCGACTAAACTCACGCGCAGAGCTATAGCTTCAATGATCGATTTAAACCAAATGAAAAATATGGTTTTCTTTGGTCATGGGAGATTACTTTCAGAAATAAATAAATTGCAAAATATCAAGGTTAAGAAAGTATTACAAGATTCAAAAAATAAAACGCCTTACCCTCAACCAGCATATTTTGGTAAATATAATTCAGAATTACCAGTTGTTGCACCTATATCTCGTGATAATTTTCTTGACGCATTAATGATTCTTCAAAAAAATGAAATTGAAGTATCTGTATTTGAAAAAAATACTACTGGAATAAATGATGATATAAGAATAGCTCAAATCATAAAATCTGATTTAGAAAAACAGGGGATTAAAGTAAACATCTCTAAATTCCGTGGTAACACCGGTATTTATCGACTAAAAAATGGTAATTTTGATATGGCAATTATCAATGTATTTGCCGATTATGACACGATGATTCAACCTCTTGTTGGTTGTAAAAAACCAATTATAGCTCATGGTTCTAATGGTTTTTATCAAAATTTTACAGGTTGGTGTAACCAGGAATTAGATGATCTATATGATGAATCTTCCATTCTCGAAGGTTCGCCTGAATTTTATACAAATCAAAATTCAATAAACGCTATTCTTTCTGAACAAATGCCTGTAGTACCGTTAATTTATACTTTAAATAAGTTTGTTGCTGTTAGTAGTGTAAAAGGAACTGAATCTACACCTCATGGTGGCATAAGCTTCATCCATGCATATATGGAGAATAGCAAATGATCAATTTTATTTATAGAAGGTTAATTCTTTTTATAAGCACAATGTTTGTGCTTACTACCATAATTTATTGGATTCATGTTCGTTTGAGTACTGTTGATATTATTAAACTATTACCTGATTACTTAAACTATACACAACAGCTTTTAATTGGAAACTTTGGTGTAAGTACAGAAACAGGATTACCTGTTTTGAACGAAATGAAGACTCATTTTCCGCCTACTCTAGAGCTTGTGTTTTTAGCGTTATTTATTTCTTTATTTGCAGGTATTCCTTTAGGCATCATATGTGGGCTTAAACACCGCTCTTTTTTTGATAAAGTTATTAAATTTTATAGTCAAATAAGTAATTCCATACCTGTATTTTGGTTAGGGCAAATTTTTATAATATTTTTTTGTATTACGTTTAAAATATTTCCAACCTATGGCAACATAAATTTACTTTATGATATTCCTCCAATTACAGGATATACGGCTGTAGATGTAATATTAACAGATGATCCTGATATCATAAAAAATATGTTATTACACTTCTGTTTACCTGTACTGACTCTTACCATTATGCCTCTAGCAGAAGTCATATCTCTGTCTAGAGTTGCAACAATAGAAATGCTTCATACAAATTTTGTTAAAGCAGCTCTTTGCAGAGGAAATAGTCTTTTTATAATTTCTATTAGACATATTTTGCACAACATAATACCTATCCTGTTACCTCATTTAAGTATTTTATTATGCAATCTATTTTCTTCATGTATTCTAGTAGAAGTTGTTTTTGAATGGCCCGGAATTGGACAATGGTTAACACAAAGTGTAACTAATGCAGATTACCCTGTACTTGAAAGTACTACATTCATGCTTGCGACATGTTTATTAATACTGAACATAGCAACAGAGATTATTTGTACAGTATTCTATCCACCAAAGAAACGTGTTAATATCAATGTCTAGGAGCACTATAAATGTTTATGACCCAGACTGAACCCAAAGTTATACCATCAAATTGTGAACTTATTTGGCGTATATATAAAAGAAGCAACTCAGATGTAATTGGGCTATACACCTTAATATTAATACTGAGTATAATCTTTATTTTGCCATATCTAATTGGTACAGATCCATACAGTCAAAACCCTAATTCACGCTTACTTCCGCCATCTTGGGAAGATGCTGGAGAATTACAACACTTTTTTGGCACAGATGAATTTGGACGAGACTTTTTATCAAGATTACTAATTGGTGGACAAAATACAATAAAATGCGCATTTATTGCCACTGTTATCGCGATGGGTATAGGATGTATCCTCGGACTTTTTAGTAGCATAACCAAACATCGTGCAAGACAAAGTTTTTTTCATCATATGTTTGATATTCTACTATCAATTCCATCAATTCTTATTGCACTTATTACAGTAGCTATTTTAGGCCCTAGCCTACCTCATGCAATGCTTGCTATTGCTATATCTCAAATTCCAAGGTTTATTCATACAACATATTATGCAGTACAACACGAGCTTTCAAAAGACTATATAACAGCTAATATTCTTGATGGTGCTTCATATTTTAGATTAACACGAATGACAATATTACCTAACATTTTAGGAACTATTGTCCGTAATTTTAGTCAAGGTTTAAGTGTATCCCTTCTTGATCTAAGTGCCATAGGCTTCTTAGGATTTGGGGCACAAGCGCCTGAACCTGAATGGGGAAACATGTTAGCTTCAGGCATAGATCTAATTTATATTGGTAGCTCAAAAGCTATCATTCCGGGTCTCTCACTGATGCTTTTAATTATTGCAATTAACTTAGTAGGACATGGCCTAGAACGTGTAACTGAGGTGGGCGTAAAGCATGCTTCTACTTGATATTAGAAATCTTAGCATAGATCTAAGAACAGACCTAGGTTGGGTTAATGTTTGTAAAGATTTAGATCTCTCAATTAATGAGGGAGAAATTTGTGGCCTAGTAGGAAGCTCAGGCTCAGGTAAAAGTATTATTGCTAAAGCCATAACAGGAATGTATGGCAGTAATATGCGTGTTCATGCAGACAGATTTCGCTTCAATGATTTAGATCTTACAAATTTAAATTGGCATGAACGTCGTAAAATCATAGGTCATAACATAGCTATAATTTTGCAAGAAGCTAAATCTAGCTTAGATCCATCATTAAGTATATATAACCAAATGCTTGAAGCTTTACCAAGCTCTTCATTTTCAGGACCATGGTATAAATGGTTCTTATGGAAAAGACGTACAGTAAATATGCTCTTGCACAAGGTGGGAATTAAAGACACTTATAAAGTTTTAAAATCTTACCCACATGAGCTTTCTGAAGTTTTATGTCAAAAGGTAATTATTGCCATGGCTTTTGGACGCAAGCCAAAATTGCTTATAGCTGATGATCCAATAAGTAGTATGACAAGTATTTCACAGCTACAAATTTTACGTCTAATTGATAGTTTTAACCAAAATACAAAATCTACAGTGCTATACATAGCAAATGATCTAGGACCTGCCTCCAATTTAATGAATAGAATTAATATGCTTTATTGCGGACAAATTATTGAAAGTGGATCTTCAGAACAGATAATTAACCACCCTAGACACCCTTTTACAGAGTCATTGCTTAATGCAATTCCAGATTTTAACAGTCGTTTTAAACACAAGGGTAAATTAAAGGTATTAGCTGGAGATTCCCCTGAATTTACTAATATACCTATTGGATGCCGTTTAGGACCTCGTTGTCCTTATGCGGATAAAGAATGTAATGTTATGCCTAATATCAGTAAATTAAAAAATGGCTATTATCGCTGTCACTTCCCCTTAAATATGGAGGATGAAAATGTATAACTTACCACTCCTTGAGGTAAAACATTTATATTCAACATATACCGTTGAACACATGTTTGTTTTCCATAAAAAAGTTAATGCTCTAAGTGATGTTAATTTTACACTTTATAAAGGTCAAACCTTAGCAATAACCGGAGATGCTGGCTCAGGTAAATCCACTCTACTAAAAATTTTAAATGGCCAAGATAAACAACAAAGTGGCGAAGTTTTAGTTTATGGCAAACCAATAGATAATTATGAACGAAAAGATCGTGTTCGCTTCGTTCGTTTACTGTATCCTCACCCTGAAACATCAATAAACCCACATATTAAAATTAAGGCTATACTTGATAGTCCTTTATTATTAAATACTAATCTAAGCGAACGTGAACGTAACCAAAAAATAAATAAAATTTTAGAATACGTTGGTTTACAACCAGATTTTAAACATTATTATCCTAGTATGATAACAGGCAATCAAAGATTGCGATTATCTCTTGCTCGTGCCTTGATTTTAGAACCAGAGATATTATTAGTTGATGCCTCAATTGAAAAGCTAGACCCTCAACTGCGTTCTCACTTTTTGAACATATTTTTAGATAGACAAGAAAAGAAAGGTACTTCAATTATCATTTGTATGAATGACTTAGGTCTTATAAAACATATCGCTGATAAGGTTCTTGTGTTAAATCATGGTATGCAAGAAGACTATGGAACTTCAGCTCAGGTTTTTATTCAACCTCAAAGTGATATGACAAGAAGGCTTTTGCAAAGCTATAACCACGAATATCGTTGTGTAAGCAGAAAATAACATGTTCTTAAAAAACATCCCTAAGAACATGTTTTTCATATGTTAAAAACAATTATACTAATATTAAGCTTTTAATTTCAGCTCTAAAATTTTAGCCTCTATTTGCTTAATAGTGCTTATAAACTCTTCATCAGACTTATCGCTTGGATCTTCTAAGCCCCAATCTTCACGTTCTTTGCATGGTAGAAAAGGACATTGCACGTTACACCCCATAGTTATCACAATATCAACCATTGGTATTTCACTTAACAATTTAGAATACTGATCTTTTTCCATATCAATAGAATAAAGCTCTTTCAACAATCTAACTGCTGTTTGGTTTATACGCGGTTTTGTTTCCGTACCTGCTGAATAAAATTCATATTTATCTGCAGCAAATTTTTTACCTAAGGCTTCAGCAATTTGGCTTCGACAAGAATTATGCACACAAATAAAAGCAACCTTCTTTTTAACTGTCATTTAGGACAACTCCTTTGTTAATATCGTCAGAACCTCATTTTTTGATAAAACTCTTCCAAAACTAACAATCTTATCACCTACAGCTAAAGCAGGAGTACTCATAACTCCCATACTCACTATTTTATCAAAATCTGTAATATGAACTATATTGTAATTTAGCTTCAATTCGTTTGCCGCTTCAATAGTAGCCTGTTCAAGAGCATTACACTTTGCGCAACCACCGCCTAAAACCTTAAGTTCAACTAATGGAGAATTAGAAACACTTTTAATAATATTACTTTTAGTTGTTGAGCTATCTGCACAACAACAAGATTTTTTATCTGTACAAAAACCTTTTTTGATAATTCCTAATAAAGACATTTTTCACTCCTAAATAAATAAATATTGAAAGAAATTAAATAAATAACCTACTAAAATAATACCCAAGGTGCAAATAACAACAAATAGAGCTAATAGCTTGGGTTTTATTACTCTACGAAGCATTATGAGTGATGGTAAAGACAATGTCGTTACCGCCATCATTAAACTCAACACTGTACCTAAAAGCGCACCTTTACCCAATAATGCCTCTGCTACTGGGATCGTTCCAAATATATCTCCATACATAGGCACTCCAATTAAGGTTGCTAATACAACGCCGAAAGGATTATCACTACCTAAAAGAGTGGTAATAACCTCTGTTGGTAACCAATTATGAATAATAGCTCCTAAGCCCACGCCAATAAGTATGTATATAAATGTCTTTTTTAATGTTAACTTAACTTGTTCTCTAGCGTACATAAGGCGTTCATGTTGAGTTACCTCCACGTTTTCAATATCAACGCTTCCTCCTTGAGTAATGAATGACTCAAATTGCGATTGCATGTTAAGTTTTTCAATTATTGCACCACCAATAATTGCAATAATCAAACCCACAATGACATAAGCTAAAGCTATTTTTATTCCAAAAATGCTCATTAGTATCACAAGGCTTCCTAAATCCACCATGGGTGAAGATATTAAAAAGGAAAATGTCACACCAAGTGGAATCTTTGCTCTAGTAAATCCTATAAAAATAGGTATTGAAGAACATGAACAAAAAGGGGTAACAGTGCCTAATAGAGCACCAACACAATTAGCCCAAAATCCATTAAAACGAGACATGATTTTTTTGCTTCGTTCAGGAGGGAAATAGCTTTGTATATAAGAAATAACAAAAATCAAAATACATAACAAAAGAACAATCTTTACACTGTCATATATAAAAAACTGTAATGTACCGCCTACTCTTTCAGTTGGATCGATGCCTATGGCAATTAGTAGCTTAGACACAACTACAGCTAACCATTGCATACCTAACAACTGCTGTTGTATAAAATCAAACACTATTTGCATTTATCAACTCCATTCTTACTGCAACATGTAAGCTGTTGGATAAAATCCTTAAATTCTTTAAAGGTTTTACAATTTAGAGAATAATGATTCCATTTGCCGTCTCGACGAACATTAACTAAACCACAATCAGCAAGAATCTTCATGTGATGCGATAATGTAGGTTGCGTTATATTAAAATACTCTAATAATTTACAACCACAGCTTTCGCCTAAAGCTAATAACTTAACTATTTGTAATCTATTACTATCACCTATTGCTTTGCAAATTGCCGCGACTTGATCTGTTTCCATAAGTACTCTCACATAGACAAACATCTATATATAGATTATCTTACATATAGATAAACGTCAATATGTTATTACAAGAAAGTCATACAATTTTATAAAGACAAAAATATCATTACAAGATGTAAATTAAACATCAAGCTTTTGCATCTGTATTGTTGAGGGATAAATGAAAGTGTAGTAACTAAAAACTTTTAGGAACAAACTTATCTTCAAATTTATTTAGAATATGCAATAATTTATCATCAAGATAAGCTTTGGCTTTATCACGAAGATTATTAGGAATACCAAAATAAGCTTCCGCTATGCCACCTGTGATGGCAGCTAAGGTATCACTATCACCACCTATAGATACAGCATTTCGAATTGCATCCTCAAAATCTTTAGCTTCAAAAAAAGCTTCTAATGCCTGAGGAACTGAGCCTTGACAGGATTCATTAAAACAATAGTTTGGACGTATTTCATCTATTGTAAAATTCATTGGATAATAAAGTTTTTGTATATATGATTTTATAAATTCAATACTACTCCCTGTTTTAGCAAAATAGATGGCAACAGCTACCGCCTCAGCACCTTTTATGCCCTCAGGATGATCATGAGTAATAATGGTTACTTTTTTAGATAGTTCTATAGCTTCATCTAGTGATTGCGCAACAATCCCACAAGCACTTACTCTCATTGCCGAGCCATTCCCAAAACTGCCATATGACTTTGGCTTATCACTATACATCCAATGATAAAATCTACCACCATAGCCACAATTAGGATAAGGTCTCCCTATTTCTTGCATATAAGAAATTGCTTTATCTGATAAATCGGAATAATCACTTTTGCATAGTAATAAAGACTTAGCAATAGCAAGACTCATAATAGTGTCATCCGTAAAAAAACATTTAGGGTGAAAAAACTCAAAATCCTTTGCTTTGTAATTGTTAAATTCAAACCTCGAACCTACAATATCACCTATAATTGCTCCTAACATAATTACTATGCTCCAAACTTAATTTTTTATGTTTTTCGTATTAGGTCGCTATTATTTTAGCGGCCTAACTTTTGGCAAAATTCCAAGGC
>CAZTNG010000023.1:0-26171 GCA_964615195.1 uncultured Enterobacterales bacterium | reverse complement strand
ATTTCTTTATGCTTTATTTTATTATCTTACGTCCAATTTTTGATTTAGCTAGAATGATAATAGCACTTATTAAGCCACCTAAAGCTCCATATAAGTGAGAAGGGGCGCAAACTTCAAATTTGTTACTGCCACTACTAATGAATTGCTGTATACGCATGGAATCACCATATAGCTTTTGCGATAATTCATTAAAACCGAATTCTGGATAAAAGAAGTCTATATATATTTTTGCGGTAACAATTGCAATTACTATTGCCCCCTTAAAATCTTTATCAAGAATTAAGCGTAAAACGCATGCGCAAATAACCATGCCATGAAGAGCTCCTGATAGTCCAGAATATATGGAAACGTTACTAAAAAAATATACACCTAAGGTTGTTGTTAATGCTGAAATTCCTAAAGCAATGAGTTTAGTAGGGTAGGAAGCACTGTTTTCTCCAAAAAAAAGGAACCAAATTAATACATAAGCAAATATGTTCTCTGCAAGATGATGCATATTAAAATGGGTAAAATTTGCTGTTATAAATGTAAAAAAATCTTGGTGACTATTAATTGCAGTACGGTATAGCATCCATTGATGAGGATCTGTAAAATAAGAGAATAATAATATAATACCTAATATGGCCAACATAAATGATAGATCTATAATTTTTGTGGTCATGTTTAATCCTTGATTAGGTATGAATCTTTATCTTTGCCTTCACGCTTCATGCAATCTGTGAATATAGTTGGGGTACGTCCTTGACCTGTCCATGTATAGATTTCTCCATTTTCATCTGTGAATCTATATTTAGGAGGAACATTTCGTTTTTGTACACCGGTAACTATTTTTTCTGAGCTTAGACTGTTTAAATCTTCAATTGCCAAACCAGCTTGAGCCATTAGAGCTCTAATACTGCTTAATGCTTCGCAACGAACCTTGTCTTTTTGATTTTTTTCTTCTTCTTCTTGTTGCCTTTCTTCAACAATGTCTTTAAATTTGTCTAAGCAAGCTTCTAATTCTTTAAGTGATAAGCTCCTACAAGCCACACGTAAGGAGCGAATGTTAGTAATAGTACTTATAAAATCAACCATAAGAGATAGCCTAAGTGTTATCCTTTAAAATCAATGTTGCCCATTCTGCAGATTTTTGATAGAAATCAATTGCCATATCTTCAGTAATGCCCATTTTTTGAGCACGAATTTTTACTGTATCAAAGTCAAGCTTTTCATAATCTTTTACAAAATTTAAGTAAAAGGCTAATTCACCTTTCTCGGAGATTATAGCATCCTTTACACTTTGGGCTATAGGCATATTATCAACAATTTCTTGAATAGGCCTGCCCATTATAGGTTCTAGTAACGAGAATAATCCACATAAAAATGCTTCTTGAGAATCTGTATGTCCTTTTCTTTGTATTGATAGTTGCTCGCAGAAATAAGCGCGAGTTAATGATAATTGGTAAAGCTCAGATGGCGTATCGTTACCTAATGATGTAGCAGAAATTAGTGTTACAAATCTCTTTAATTCTGTTCTTCCTAAATAAACAGTTGCATGTCTAAATGAGGTAATTGGACTAGAAGAACCATATCTTACGTTATTTACATAACGTAGTAGTTTATATGCTAAGGATAAATCTCTTTTTAGAAGTTTTTCTATTTCATCATAATTGATATCTGATTTGGAAACTTCTTTAATTAATTGCATTACAGTTAATTGGTTTTGGGATAGAGATGTATTTTTTACAATTTCAGGTTTACTAAAAAAATATCCTTGATATAAAGAAAAACCTAGATTTTTGGCAAATTGAAATTCATCCATGGTCTCAATTTTTTCGGCAAGGTATGCAATAGGATATTGCTTATTTTTTTGAATAAAGTCTTTAATAAATTGAAGAGGATATGCTCTAAAGTCAAATTTAATTATGTCAATAAATGGTAGGAATCGTTCCCATGCATCTTCCATGGTAAAGTCGTCAAGTGCAATTTTGAATCCCTTTTGTTTTAATTCTTTTACAGAATCAAGTAGAGAGTCATCTGGAGCGCAATCTTCAAGAATTTCTATAACTACTTGTTTGACAGGTAAAAAATCAACAAGATTTTGAACAATTAACGAATAGGGGAAATTTATAAAACATAAACTGTCACCTACTAGTTTTTCAATTGGTTGACTTAGAAATTGTTCTGTAATAATGGAGGCGGTTGCAGCTTCAGCTGTTATTCCTTTAGGATAAGCGTTTGTAAGGCCATTTCTAAATAATAGCTCATACGCAACAGTTTTTTTACTGTTGTCTAATATTGGTTGTTTTGCAACAAAAGAATACATTTTTGATCCAATCTTTACTTTTAGACTTATTTATTAACGTCTATTATCAAACAGTATTGCATAACAATAAAGAATGAATTATTTAATGATTTAAATTGATCACGTTTTAAATAAAATTCTACTTTTAATATTGATTTATATAAAAGTTTTTAATTAATTTAATATGCAAAAGGTACATAATTGCTTGTAAAATGAATGTTATATAAAGTTAATATAAAGTTGTAGTGTTAGTATAAAAATAATTAAAATTTTAAATAAGTATTTTTTTTGAATAATTATTTTGAATATAAGTTTTGGTTTAATTCAATCTTAGAATATGATTTAAATTTATTTTATTGAGAAAGTTTTAATTAAACATATTGTTTTATGCATATTGATTTTCAGAAAAAAAGTTGAATGAATAGTTATCTACGATAATGGAAGAGTTGAAAAGAACTTGGATTGTATATTAGCATCAGTTAGCAAAATAAAATTGGTATATAAACGAGAATATAATGAGAAATAGATTAATTTTGCCGTCATTAACACTTTTAATGACAATTTCCTGTGCAGGTTGTGGTGATTCGACGAGTGGAGTGTTATCTGAAGATAAGACTTCTGGTATTGATAAACTCAAAATAGCACCCGATTACAGTTTGACTGAAAATTGGTTGGCTATGCCTACAAAAGCTGACAAAGCAGTGGATGTCATATACTTTTATCCTTCGTCTTATGTTCGTCAGAACGATGAAGAGGACGTTATTGCTAATATAGACAGCGAGACTATGCACACTGAGGCTCAGCATATTTTTCAGCTTCAAGCTACGGTATTTTCAGAAAGTAGCAACATTTATGCTCCATATTACCGTCAAGTAGATGCTCAATACGCCTTGACCATCAGTGATGAAGACAATGATATACTCCTTAGGTATATGGCCTCAACAGATCCTGCCACTGCGCTTGACTATTATTTTCAGAACCTAAATAATGGCCGTCCTTATATCCTAGCAGGGCATTCACAAGGTTCTGAGATTTTGCTTATGCTACTCTCTGATTATATGAAAGAGCATCCAGATTACTATAAAAATATGATTGCGGCTTATGTTCTAGGATATTCAGTTACGCATGATTATTTGGAATCAAACAAACATTTGAAATTTGCAGCAGGTGAATCTGACACTGGTGTTATCATTTCCTATAATACCGAGGGGCTTGGTAATGCAAATGCTCATAATGTTGTAGTACGCAACGGAGCTATCTCCATAAACCCTTTGAATTGGAAATTAGATAATACTTACGCTGGAGTAGATCTCAATAAAGGTTCACTTCAACTCGATGGGACTCTTGGTGTAGGAATTGCTGATGCACAAGTGAATACTACACGTGGTGTTATTGAATGTTCATCAGTAGATCCACAAATATATGCAATACCTGAACAAATGGCTGATTTATTTGGACCAGAAAGCTTTCATGGTTGGGATTACGGATTTTATTACGGAAATCTTAGTGAAAACATTGCTAAACGAATAGCTGCATTCGACAATAAATAATTTAAAGAGAGTGGTTTGTTTTAGTACAAACTACTCAATCAATATATCTACATAAAAAGTATAAGTTATAGTGAATATAACGGCTAGAAGCAAAAATATTTAATTAAAGAGGTTTTGTGCTGGTTATTTAGTAATCTTAGTCTTATACTTTTTCTAAAATTATGTATTCGTTATCAAAAAATAAAATTTAAGTCCAATTACATTGTATTTCAAATTATTTTATTTATTCATTTTAGCCCAAAGAGCTAAATTTAAGCTCTTATTGTAAATGAGAGAAGTTTGTTGGGCTATGAATGATGGATAATAAGCTGACCAATAAGCAATCCGTTTTACAACGCTTTTCAACTTTTTAAATATTTCTTACTACTTATAATTTAATAAGTACTGTAGTTCTTATTCATTTTTGTTCTGAAATATTTACGACTGAACATACTGTTATGCCTTCTGTTGAAGCGCTTAAAATATAAAAACTCTTAACATTTGAGAAACTTTTATTGTTTATATATAAACAAAGGCTTCATTCAACTATTAAAAATTGAATGAAGCCTTTTTCGCGTAAAGCTTTAAATTATTTCATTTTTTGCTTTACTGTTTCGTAAATTTCACCATTTAAGCCAAAAGGATTAATGCCATGCTTAGCCTTAGGCCTGGTGTAGTTTTTATTTTTAGATATTTGCTTATATAAAGCATTACCTTTCCATTGAACATGATTAGCAGACCAACAAGCCTCAGAAAGTTGATCAATTTCCGCCTTAGCAGAAGAATAGAAAGGAATATCTGTTAGCCCAACAATTGTATAATCAGGCCATCTTTTTTGTGACCATTCGAGTAGGGCGCGTCTTGACTGGAATGGATCCATGTTTGACCAGTTTTTAGCAAATTCATGCCAATACTTTACGTGATCTACTTGAGTATGTATCCAATCATATATGCCATATCTTTCACGATACCAAATTACACTAAAATATGAGAAAACAATAAGTAGTACTAGAACTATAATACTAGATGCTATCCAATATGCATATTTTGGATCACTAGGTATGTAATCATTGAAGCTAAATCCATCAATTGAGTATTTTGCTCCAGGAATATCTGCAGCGTGGATTGAGCCATCATTTGGATTTTTCCACTCAATTTGAATACTTGGTATACTGAAAGTAGTGTGATTCTTCTTTGGTACAAAAACTTGCTTTACAACCTTAGTAGAAATCAGTTGCTTATTTTTCATAAGCTTTTCACTTTCAATTGGATAATCTTCGTAAGAATCAAATCCTTCAAGTTGTGGAAGTTTCATAACTGGTAGTTGGCTCAAACTATTGTTTGTTCCACGAATTGTAATTGTGCGCGAAATAGGTTGGCCAACAGCTATTTCATTGTCCTCAGGCATCCATTTAACGATAATTGACATGTTTTCAGATACAACAGCCTGTGATTTATTTTCACCGACACTTATTGTTATATCCTTAGCACTTTCCATGAATCCTTTGTTGTTTTGATCTCGCAATACACCTGACACAACTGGCGATTTTATAATATTCTGCCCAGCTTTATTAAAGATAATTTTGTATTCTTGGATTCTTGTTTTGTATACAAAGCTTCTATCTGAACTTGCGCGGCTAATTGTACGCTCTGTTAAGAGTTCAATTGTTGCATTTTGACTGTATGGTTGACTTACTGTATCAATTTTTACATTAGGTAGCATGTCAATTTCAACACGATACATAGCTAACTGCCCTTGAACAAGGTGGTTATTACGTAGTTGTGTTTTAACAATTTTTTTTGCACGTATACCTTCAGGCTTTTTGATATTTAACTCAAATGCAGGCGTAGATAGATTAGAACCTACAGCAAGACTTGGTACTTTAACAATACCTGATTTATTGCAGATAAGGGGAAGTTTCCAACGATAGGTATTAATGCCTGTGCCATCGGAACTTTCAAATCCGACATTACCAACAGTAAAATTATTACTTAACGGACTATATTTTAAGTCTGTTTTGTTAAGTTTACGTGGAGAACTAATTTCAATGTATAAATTAAAACTACCACCTGTATAAAGATCAGAGCGGTCAGTGCTTATTTTCGTTTTTATATCCCTTGGTGCTGCTTGAGCTGTGTTTATAACAGCGAAACAACCCATAAAGATAACGCTTAATAACGCAATAAAATATTTAAACTTTACCATATTTGCTCCGGTGCAGACACACTCTTCTTTTTCTTTTGCTGCAATAAAAGGCGACGTCTCATAAGGCTATCAGCTTCTTCAGGAGTTGCTAAGATGTCACTTTCACTTACTTTAATTTCGCTACCAGTTTCTTCATCAAAAACTGTCACTGTACGTTGAGGAACAGCTTCTAACTGATGTAGATAGTTAAGAATTATTGTTTTATTTTGGCTTGCATCTGCATGATTAGGATCTAGCTCTAAAGCTTGATCATACGCCACAAGAGCATCTTTTAATGCATTAGGGGTTTGTAAGTGCACAAAGCAATTGCCAATATTGTATTTAGCATCAGCATCATTACCCAAAGTTTGGTATTCCTGCAAAGCTTTATCAAAACGATTTAATTTATAGAAAGCATTACCTCTCCATCTATGATCGGTAAAGTATTTTAGCGATTCATCATACTTACCTTCTTGATAAAGTTGGTAACCATATTCATTTGGATACTTAACATCTTCAATTTGTTGAGTGTCTTCTGCAGCCATAGCATTATTTGAAGGCATAAAACTAAATGAACCTAGCATTACTGCAAATACTAAAGCAAAGAAGTAATTTCTAAAGAATCCTAGTGATGCAACTATTGCTCCTATTAGGAACCAATAGCCTATATCCTTGCGTAGGTATTTGCTCTTGTCGGTTTTCTTGTATTTCGGATGTTCATAATTGTACATTTGCACTAAGTGCGGTGCATTATCACTTGCTTCAAAATATACCTTAGAACCTGAATCTTTCGCAACTTTTTGAATTAAATCAAGATGGGATGTTGCCATCACAACGTTGCCTGTAGCATCTCTAACAAGTTGGTTATTGAACTTAATAGGTGAACCACCAGTTGTTCCTATAGCATATATGTAAACAGGATATGGAGTAGCCTTTATAAATTTAATTAAATCATCTGCCTCAACTTCATTTTTAACATCGTCAAGAATTAATAATATATTTCCAGGAATATCTTTATCATTATCTAGTATTTCTTGAGCTCTCAATAAAGCTGGTAAAGGTTCACTTCCGCGAACAGGCATAATAGATGGATCAAGCTCCTGCAAACTAAATAACATAGTAGACATATCATCAGTAGGAGGGGAGATTAAATAATTGTCTCCAGCATAAGCAATTAGAGAAATACGTCTATGTTGTTTTGATGCATTTAGTAATTCAATTAAGCTATAACGAACTCTTTGAAATCTGCTCGGTGGTAAATCATCTGCAAGCATTGATAAAGAGCTGTCTAAAACCCAAACCCAATTTTCATCACTCTGAAAAAGTGAACGTTCTTGAGTTACGGCAGGTCCAGATAAGGCAAAAACTGCACAAAAATAAGGGAATATCAACCAACCATATTTCTTCCAAAGCTTTGGCTTTGCAATAAGAGTTTTTTGCTCTTCAGAAGAAACTTGTTCAGTAATAACAATTTCTTCTTCTTCAATGACATCGTGATTTTTCTTCTTTTTCTTTGGCTTCAAATAATTAATAATATCTTCACGAATGAAGTTTTGAAGCTTATAGTGTCTTGCAAAATCTACGTATATAAAAATTAGTGGCAGCAGGAGAAGCAAAAGCCACCATGGACGTAGTATTGAAAATTCCAAGCTATCCATTTATTCTCCTTACAGCAATACCAGTTGCCATTGCTAAGAATATAGCAATAATAAGCGGCCATTGGTAAAGCTCAATTTCAGGTTGATAAGACTGCGCATCAGCTTCTTCGGCTTCCAAATAGCTGATTTCTTGATATCTTCCATGTAAAGACTTACTGTCTCTAGCTCTGTAGTAAACACCTTTTGTGATAGAAGCTACTTGTTTAAGAGTGTCTTCATCTAATTCGGAACTTGAACTAGTACGATCTTGATCATCAACAGAGTAATTTCCAACACCAAAACCAATGGTGTATATTTTCATATCTTGTTCATGAGCTATGTTTGCAGCTTCTATAGGAGTTATTCCTTCAGCTGTATTTTTACCGTCAGAAAGAAGTATTAAAACCTTTTGATTAGTTCCTGCATCTTCAAATCTTTCTAGTGCAAGGTTAATTGCTGCACCAATATTTGTAAGTTGTCCTGCTAAAGAAAAATCCATTTCATCAACAAGAGATAAGAGTAAATTTTTATCAAAAGTAAGTGGTGATAATACATAGGCATTATCCGCAAATAGAATTAATCCTATTCTGTCATTATATTCACCTGTTTCTCTGGCTTTAATAAATTCTTTTATTTGTTGTTTTACAACACTTAGACGTGTAACAGGTTTACCTTTCTCGTCATACATGTCTTGGATTTCCATGGAATCAGAGAGGTCAACAGCCATTAAAATGTCACGGTGTGGCTGATTAATAACAATCAAGTTATCAAGATAAATAGGGCGACATAAAGCCAACACTAAAAAACACCAAGAAGCAAAAGCTAAAGAGAATATTAAGTAAACTCTGTTCTTCGGTTCATTAGGTAAATAATGAGGTAATGAAGTTATGAAAATAAATTCATCTTTTTTATTTCTGCCAGGTAAGTACCTTATAATAAATGGTAATAGGATAAGCAATCCACATAAAGGCCAAGCAAAACCTAAAGAGCCCATATTCTTCTCCTTATATTAGATTTTAGCCATTTTTTGCATTCTTTAACAAGAACCTTCTTGTCACCATCAGGAACTGTTATATGCTTATAATCATAAATTACAGTATTCCAAGCATTGATAAAGGCTTCGAAATTAGTTCCACCTGTTGAATCTAGGAATCGTAGCCATTTTAATCCATAAAGAGGTGCAACTGTATCTCTTGGATACATAATTAATGCTGTTTCTTTTAACCAATAATTAACTAGAGGAATAAAAGCTTCATCGTCTAAGTCAATCTTGGTGAGACGCTTGTATGCTTCAAATAGAGGCATTAGTCTATTTAAGGAATAAAATAGAATGCCACAAATTACTGCAATTACAATTATCCATACCCACCAAAATGTATAATCTACTGGTGGTGTACCTTCGTGGATAGCTCTAAGACTATTGAAAATTTCTTCCATTGCTAATCCTTAGATTCACTAGAGGTATCAGTTAAAATGGTTTCTGATACGTCAATACAAACATTACGTTGAGATGCTTCAGTCAACATTTTGTCAATATTATGTATTCTATGAATACCGATACGGCGATAATTTTCGACAAAGTCATTGTTAAGTGAACTGATAAAACCTTGGTTATAACCGGTATCAATACCCACAGTGCCTTTACCGTCAATACTCATTTCAATCTTATCGTAAACCTGATAAGTTCTTACTGTATGAGATTTATTTAATCTTCTTAAATATAGCCAAGAGCTATCATCTAAGCGGTAGAAATCACTAATAATATGGAAAACGCTACCAGGACGTGCACGATTAACTAAAAGTTTAATACCATCACCAAGTGTGAAATCAAAATTTTTACGACGTAACCCAATTTGGTATGCATCATAAACTTTTTGTATCCATGCAAGAACATCTTTACGCATGCCGCCAGGCTGATGACGTATAGGGGTATCACCAAGAATAATCATACCACCAACTTTATCTTTCATATCAAAAGCTTGCCATGCACAAGATGCTGCAATAAGGGATGCAAATCTGGCTTTAAGTTGACCTTGTGAGCCAAAATACATCGCAGGATCAAGATCAAGAATTATATAAACGTTACGATCTCTTTCCTCACGGAATAGTTTTGTGTATGGACGACCTGTACGTGCAGTTATACGCCAATCAATATTACGAATATCATCTCCAGGAAGATATGCACGAACTTCAGAAAATTCCATGCCTCTGCCACGACTTATAGATCGTAAAAGACCATAGCGCTGACTTGCAACCATGGTATTAGGTAACAACTGTGTTAAAGGTGGAACCTGTAACAGTTCCTCAAAAGTTAGTTCAATCCCATTAGGCATTGACGTTTATCCTTATTATCTACTATTTAAGGCTTACGTAATTAAATGCTTTTTCTAGTTAATAAATAGAAGGCTTTCGCCTTCTACTTAATTAAACAATTATTAACCTACAACTACTTTCTTAGTTAATAATTCAATTACGCGATTTGCATCAACTCTATCTGCTTCAGCTTCCATACTTAAGAATATACGATGTCTAAATACAGGGTATACACAGTATTGGATATCTTCAGGTGCAACATAGTTTCTGCCATCAAGCCAAGCTTTAACGCGTGAGCAATTTGCTAATGCCATTGTTGCACGTGGTGATACACCGCAACTAATCCAACGAGCGAGGTCTGTTGAATCGTAGCTGTATGGACGACGAGTAGCCATGGTTAAATTAATGATGTAGCTTTCAAGTATATCTGGAACTGTTACATCAAGTATTTCAGCGCGTGCAGCAAATAATTCCGCTTGTGATAAAACAGGAGGTTCTTCTTTTGCTGTATGCTTTGACTCATTATGATTCAAGCGCAGAATCTGAAGTTCTGTACCCTGATCAGGATAGTTAAGCTGAAGATGTAGCATGAAACGGTCAAGCTGTGCTTCAGGTAATGGGTAAGTACCTTCTTGTTCAAGAGGGTTTTGTGTAGCCATAACCAAAAATAAATCAGGTAACTGATAAGTTTTTCTACCAATAGTAATTTGGCGTTCAGCCATTGCTTCTAGGAGTGCTGACTGAACCTTTGCCGGAGCACGGTTGATTTCATCAGCTAGCAATAGGTGGTGGAACAAAGGACCTGGTTGGAAAACGAATGTACCATCTTGAGGTCGATAAATATCTGTACCAGTTAAATCCGCTGGCAATAAGTCAGGGGTAAATTGGATACGGTGGAAACGACCTTCAATACATTCAGAGAGTAATTTTATTGCTCTGGTTTTAGCAAGACCTGGTGGACCTTCAACAAGAATATGGCCGTCAGCCAGTAATGCGGTCAATAGACCGTCCACTAATTCAGGCTGCCCAACTATATTTCTGTTCATGTATTCGCGAACCTTTAATATAGCTTCATTAGACATGTACGTTTTTCCCTATGTGATTACTTTTCTAGAATTTAATAGTTTGAATTCTAGACTCCGTGTTATTGGTAATGATTAAGCTTCATAAAATTTTAATTGATATTAAGTGATATAAATTAATACTTAATAGCAAAAAAATCAATATAGCTAAGTTAAAACCACCTCAAACTCATAATATTACGGCAAATATAACACATTACTAAAACTTGAATGTATATTAAGGTTTAAAAATGTGTACTTTGTCTTTATTTATAAGTTCTAAGTATCGATTTTTACTCAAAATTTTTGTAATTTTTGTTTTTTTATGGATTTATAATTTTTAATTAATATAAAAAATGTTATTAAAATTAAAAAAGTATTTATGTTTACATAATTTAGTGGTTATTTATACTTTTGTAAATAGTTTGTTTCTCTTTTATTTTATAAAAGAGAAATTATGGACGTATTAAAAAATGCAATTAATAAGGCATTATATATATAGATTTTTGTTTAGAATAATTCAAAATTTATTTTTACACTTGAATAGCAATGCTATATTTGTAAAATAAATTTAAAAGTGGAATAAATTAGTATTACAAAAAGAATAGAGTTTCAAATGGAGTTTTCTTTACCAATAGCTAAGTTTTGCATAGAATTTATTGCAAAAGAAGATATTACATTTCCTATGTACGCAGGTTCAACGTTTAGGGGAGCTTTTGGTCACCAACTACGTAAACTTTGTTGCACAGAGGAGCAATGTAATTGCAAAGGATGTTCGAATTTTAATAATTGTCCATATGCTATTATTTTTGAAGGGGGCAGTTCTCAACATGATGAATTAGGCAAATGTTCAGTAGATAAGCCTAATCCATATATAATTGAACCATTACATATAGGAGAACAGATAATTCGCAAAAATGAGTTATTTAGTATAAATATGGTCGTTTTTGGTGATGTTATTGGTTATATCCAAATTATTATTAAAGCTTTGGCAAATTCAGGAATGGTTGGATTTACAAAAGAACAGATTAGTGCTGATTTATATAAAATTTATCAAATCGTTAATAATAAACGATTAGTCATTTTTCAACCTAGTATTACGCATTATATTCATGATATTGCTGAATCATTGGTTATCGATATACCTAATCAAACATCTTCAGTATCAATTACATTAGAAACTCCTACAAGAATTCACTTTAATAGACGACCTATAAATCAAGAAGAATTTTGTGCGGAAGATTTTTTAATGTCTTTGGTCAGACGAGTTAATTCTCTTTTTAGTGTTTACTACAATAAAGATAATTTATTTAGATATTTACCTTGTTATGATGAACTGCAAAATATGTCTAAAAGAATTGAAATTAGCAATAAAGACCTAAATTGGTTTGATTGGAAAAGATACTCAAGTAGGCAACAGACGTCAATTGCTCTTGGTGGTTTAATAGGTAGTTTTGATCTTATAGGTAATGCAGGTGATCTTAGTCCTTTTTTACCTTACATTTATGTTGGACAAATCTTACATGTTGGAAAATCTGCTGTAATGGGACTAGGTAAATTTTCTGTGAGATTGTGATATTTACTTAAAATAAAAAGGCACTCATTAAAATCTTGTAGAGTGCCTTAATTTATTACGAGTACAAGTACGATAAAATACTTGTACTATATTTTAGAAATGCCAAGTTAGACCTGCGCCATACATTACATTATTAGTATCGTAGAAAGTGATATTTGAATTACACTTGCTCCAGTTGAAAATTAATGTTCCGTCTAAATCTCTGATAAAAAGATTTCTGTATAAGTAATTGGCGTTAAATTTAAAAAGATTAGTTTCTTGTTTTTTGTCAAAAATAGGATTTGTTGTATCAAATTCAGTATAAACATAACCAATATTAGCAGAAACTATATGACGTGCGCCAAATTGAGTAATACCCTTAATACCAATACCAACGCCATCATAGCTCATAGCATCGCCGTCAGCATCAAAGGTTGTTGCTGTAAAATAAGGTTCTAAACCAAAGCTTTGAACTTTTAAACCATAGCCAACTCTTGCAGCAAGACCAGTACCATCTCGCTCTAATTTATTAGAATACTGTGGGTATTGATGTACACCAGATTTTTCATTATCTATCTCTTTCCCATATATTGTTGCTGACAAATTAAGAGGGGTGTTGAATGCATGATCATAAGAAAAACGTAAAGCAGACGTTGTTAAATCTGTCTCTTTTCTTTCCTCTTCTGTCATGTATGGATCTTGCCAAGTTTCACCACGAAGTATTGATGAAAACATGCGAGGCGCTACAGCAATTGTGAGTTTTTGTTTATCGTTAATATTGTAGCTATAGCCTAATTCAAAAGCATATAAGCCTTCAACAATATCGCTAATTGATGTACCAGCAAATACGGTGTGTTTTGTTTGTCCAAAAGTATAGTTTATTCTGCCTAGTGGTACAATAAGGTAGTTATGGTCTGTAGAACCTTCAGAATTTAATTGACCATGTTTAACACTTGAATCATGTGTGTTAAAGTTATTTTTTCTAGTATCCTTTGCCATAATTAATGATATAAAACCATCAAATCCGTCGGCACGTGGAGGAATGCCTTCATTTGCAAAAGCTGAAGTTGAACATATAAGAGTAGTTAAAATTGCGCTAGATAAAGTTTTTTTCATGATTTTCCATTGTATTAATTCAGAATAAATTACATATGTTATACAAATAATATTTGAATGTATAACCATGAGATCGATATCTCAATTTTGTATATTATAGATTAATATATGGTAAAACGTCTATATGATCTCTTTTTAAGGGCTTGTGTTTTGATAATATAAAGTATTCTTTGATAAAGGTATTTCCTCTATGAGAAATATATGCAATAAATAGAGTGCTTAGTAATTTGTTTGTTGCTTGCAGTATTTTATAAAAATAACCAATAATAGATTAAATCTCTTTTTAGGACGGAATAAAAAGAACATTTATGGACACAACAATATGAGAATTTTTAAAAAATATATTCCAGCGTTAATTGTTAAACACGTTCGTACCTTTTTTAAAGGCCGTGTTTATATTCAAGGACGAGGGGCTTATGAATTTGATAAGGGGGCATTGTTAATGCCATTAGGAGCAGATGTTAAGCATGCAACTACGGTCAATGAAATTAATACTGCAATAGAGAGCTCTAAATCATAAATACTCAGTAATATTTTATAAAATCTTATTTTGAAATAACCATATATTATTTGGTGACCCCAGTAAGTTGAACAAACTTACTGGGGTTTGTTATTGATGATTATCCAATGTTTATTAGTGTATACATTAACCTATGTATAGAAGTAAAAATCTTTATATATAATTAACTGTCTTTTTCTAGGTGTAATAAATGAGCTACAGTTCTAGATTAAGCTTTTGAATTCTTGCTTGTAAAGGCTTAGAAATGTATAATTCACAATATTTTATTGGCTTTGCCATTGCTTTTTAGGTTCTTATTTATGAATGATAATGTTAAATTCAATGCTCTAACAATGGATAGATGTCCTGAAGAGATCGAACCAGAGGTTGTTAGTGAACTCGTTACAGTCAATGACGTTGTACGTTATGCTACAAGCTATCTTATTGAAAATGAAGTGTTCTTAGGTCATGGAACAGATAGTTATTGGGATGAAGCTATGTACATTGTTATGTGCACTATTAATCTTGATCCTCCAGCTGACACAGATACTCTTAGTGCGAGACTTACAGATCGTGAAAAAAGAAATATTGCCAAAGCTTTATCTGTTCGCGTAAAACAAAAAATACCTGCTGCTTACATTACTAATAGAGCATGGTTTTGCGGTATTGAATTTTATGTAGATGAAAGAGTTATTATACCTCGTTCTCCTATTGGTGAGTTGATTCAAAAAGGCTTCGCTCCTTATTTAACAAAAGAACCAAAACGCATTATGGATATGTGTACTGGTAGTGGATGTATTGCAATTGCTTGTGCTAATAAATTTAATGGTGATACAACAATTGATGCGGTAGATTTAAGTCTAGATGCTTTGGATGTTGCTACAGCAAATATTTATCGATATGGCCTTGAAGATGTAGTCTTTCCAATTAGTAGTGACTTATTTGATAATATTCCAGAACAAGAAAATTATGATCTTATAGTTTGTAATCCTCCATATGTAGACGCGGCTGATTTATCAGATATGCCTGATGAATTTAAGGCTGAACCAAAAATGGCGTTAGCTGCGGGTCAGGATGGACTAGATTTGGTCAAGGTTATTTTAGCTGAAGCTTCATATTATTTAGCTGAAGACGGTGTATTAGTTGTTGAAGTAGGTAATAGTCGTTTATCTTTAGTTTCAGAATTTCCAAATGTACCTTTCCATTGGGTTGAATTTGAAAATGGAGGGGATGGGGTTTTTGTTTTATCCTTTGATGAACTTGTTGAAGCAGCACCTTATTTTGAACAATTTAGGAGACAAAAATAATGGCGGGCAATACCTTTGGTCAAATGTTTAAAGTTACTACCTGTGGAGAAAGTCATGGTTTAGCTTTAGCTGCAATAGTTGATGGATGTCCTCCAGGTTTAGAGCTTTCAGAGGCAGATCTTCAACCAGATTTAGATCGTCGTCGTCCTGGCACGTCAAAATTCACCACAATGCGTCAAGAGGCTGACCAAGTAAAGATTATTTCTGGTGTTTATGAAGGAAAAACTACAGGTACACCAAGAGGATTGGTTATTGAAAATACAGATCAGCGTTCAGGTGATTATTCATCAATTTCTAAAATGTTTAGACCTGGTCATGCAGATTATACCTATTTGCAAAAATATGGTATTCGTGATTATCGTGGTGGTGGAAGATCTTCTGCTCGTGAAACTGCCATGCGTGTAGCTGCTGGTGCAATTGCAAAAAAATACTTATTGCTGAAGTTTGGTATTGTAATTGAAGGTTATACTTCTCAAATTGGTCCAGTTGTTGCTGAAAATATTAATGCAATTGAAGCAAAAAACAATGAATTCTTTTTTGGCGATGCAAGTAAAATTGAAGCTATAAGAGATTTTATGTCAGATCTTCTTAAAGAGCATGACTCCATTGGTGCTAAGGTTGAAGTTATTGCTCACAATGTTCCTGTTGGACTAGGTGAACCAGTATTTAATAGGCTTGATGCTGATATTGCAGCTGCAATGATGGGTATTAATGCCGTTAAAGGAGTTGAAATAGGTGATGGCTTTGCTGTTGCAAATCAGAAAGGTTCATATCATCGTGATGTATTAACTCCAGATGGCTTTACCACAAACCACGCAGGTGGTATTTTAGGTGGTATAAGTTCAGGGCAAGATATTGTGGTGAAAATGGCTTTAAAACCAACCTCAAGCATTACAATTCCTGGTAAAACAATAGATGTTAATGGTGATGTTACAGATGTAGTAACAAAAGGAAGGCATGATCCTTGTGTTGGTATCAGAGCAGTTCCTATTGCAGAAGCAATGATGGCTTTGACATTAATGGATCATTTTTTAAGAAATCGTGCGCAAAATGCTGACGTGATTTGTACTACACCTAAAATTTAGAGTAGTTATTGACTAATAAGTTATATGTAAATTATTTTTAGCTACAAGGTTTAAAATTTTAACTTAAGGCATCCTAATATGGGTGCCTTTTTTTTGTGTAGACTATGCTGTGATTTTGTTTAAAAAACATGTTAAGCCTGGTGAGTTTTTATTTTTGTTGGTCAATTTTCAAACCAAATTTCTTTGGCAAATTTATTGAAGTTTGGTATTTGATGCAATAAATAGTGCTTTATCTGTTGTTTCATGAATTTTCAAAAAAATGTTCTTTTTTTTTGATTGATGATTGTTTTTGTGTTTATAGAGCTGTTATCTTTGTTTCAACACTTTCTAAAGTAGTATAATGCGCGAGTTTTTATGCTGTTAGATGTAGGATTATGCAAAAATATAAATTCAAAGATTTTGTAAGTTATATATTAAGGAGCACTTTATTTGATGCAATAGCAATATGCGTTTTATTGTATTGTTTAATCACTATAAGTTTTCCATTTTTTTTAACTAGTATAACAACAACATTTGAATTAACGGCGTCAACAGGTGGTTTCCATAAATATGCTATATCTTATGCGGATAAATTAAGTAACACATTTACTGAAGACAATACGTATTTTGGGAAGCAATATTTTAATCCTGGTGAAACAATCCTCATTAAGCATGAATTTAATACTAATAAAATCACAAATATTCGTATAACTGTTGATGGCGGTACGGATTATCATATTAAAAATTTGTCAGTTGAAGGTAGTAATACTTTTAGCTTACAAAATGCAAAGAATGATCAAATCAAATTTTTATCGAATAATGCTGAGATTGATTCTTCTGGTGTAATATTTATTGCAGGATCTGTATTAAAGAGTTCTGGTTTTGAGTTAAATAATGAAATTAATGTTATATCTTCGCATAAATATCTTTATTTATTTCTAGGTTTAATGTTGTTTTTGGCATACCTAGGTTCGTATTTTATTGTTAAAGATAAAATTAATTTATGGGCTATTTCTTTAAGAATTTTACCAATACTTTTGATTTTTATTTATCTACTTAATTTAGGTTTTGATAAGGATTTGGTAAGAGTTTACAGAACTGAATATTCTGTTGGTTTTTTAAATTTAATTCATAGCTATGGTTCATTTATTATATTTTTAACAATAGCTCTTTGCTTGATAGCTTTTATAAAAGCTAAGTGTGTAAAATGGCTTGTATTTGGAAGTGTTCTAATCTTCATATTGGTAAATGCTGTAGATTTGTTTTTATTATATGAATTAAATGCACGTTTAGCTTTTTCTGAAATAACAAATATTAAGTTCTCTGATTTTACTGTTTCATTTGAGCTTATCTTTGATTTTCTAAATAGTAACCAATGCTTTTTAATCATTTGTTTATTTTATCTTGTAATTAGATTTTTCATTATTAATTATAATAATACTGAAGGTAACAAGATTTGTTTAAGTAATTTGATTTTCCCTGTATTATTGGTTGTATGTGAGATTTTATTTAATAATGTATTCCCTATACCAGGAAGTACAATTTATGATAATGATTTTTCTAATGTATTGTATTTAAACAATTCTACAGAAAAGGTGGCATATTCCGATGATTATCCTTTTTTGTCATACAAACCTGCAGAGTATGAGCTTACAGGAATAAACTCTCGAAAAAATGTAATTTTGATTATATTAGAGTCTTTTGTTCCTAATAACAGTATATATTTTGGTGGGCATAGTAATAATATGCCTAATCTTGATAAATTAGCGGCAGCAAATTTAAGTTTTACTAATTATTTTTCTAATGGTTATAACTCAGATACAGGAAATTTTGCAATATACACGGGCAGACCTTATATTCAATCAGACAGATCTATAATTGAAGATAGCTTATATAATAACGCAGTACCAAAGGTTTTTGCTAAAAATGGCTATAAAACGCAAATTATGTATAGTTCAAGGAATGTATTTAATTTTGATAAAATTATTAAAGCTGCAGGTTTTTCTGAATTTTTTGATGGTCATGATGATTTTTACAGTAAATCTGAACGCTTAACATTTGATAGTGTTCCCGATCATGATTTGTTTGCAAATCTTTTACGTGTGGTAAAATCAAATAAAGCTACAAAAACTCCTTATTTTACAACAGTTATTACATCTACAACTCATGCACCATTTATAATGCCAGGCACTCATATAGCCTCATTTGTTGAAACTTTAAAGTATACCGATAATGAGGTGCAAAAGTTGTACATGAGCTTGTCAAATATGGATTATTTTAAAGATGGTATTCTTGTCCTGGTTTCTGATCATCGAGTAATGAATCCTCTTACAGTGGATGAGGTGAATGATTATGGTTTAAAGTCATTAGGTAGAGTACCATTAGTAATTATTGATAAATCATTTAGTGCTAAGGAATTTAAATCAAGAGTTGCTCATGATTCATTAGGTACCATATTGCAATTTTTAACTTTACCAAAAGTTAAAATGTATGATTACCAACGAAATCCAATTGCGGCAGAACTTATGAATGTTCAACATTCGGAATCTATTGCGAGTAGTAATGTTTTCTACAAAAACTTAGCAATACCTATGCCTAACATAGAGTTAATCGCAAAGGGTGACGCCAAAGATGTAGATAATTTCTTGAATAAGGATGAATCTGTTTATTATCAAAAGTTAGGCCCTAGGGATGAAGTTTTAGTCTTTAGTGAGCAAAATTATTTGTTTAAGCTTAATGGAGATGCAACAGCAATAAGTGGTACATCTAGCACTAATGAACAGAATATGCTTAAATTGTTGACTTGGTTTAGAATGCATTAAATTTTTAGTGCTGTGTTTTTTTAATATTAACAACACAATTAAAAATCACTAAGGTTTAATTTTTGAGTTTGTGTCTGAATTTTTGGCTTTATAACTACGCATAGGTATTCCATAGTCATCTTCAGCATCATATTTTTGTGCATTTTCCTTGCAATTTGGATGTGTAGCAATAAAGTTTTTTAGAATTTTATTTTGAGGATCTCCACCTGGACGAAGTTTGAAGTAGTGTCGTTGTATAGCTATAAATATTAAAATGCCATATATTGGATATAAAATGGCGATGATATAAATATCAAATAAAGGTGTTATTATTAAACCTATTTCAAATAAACATAATAAGCTTAATGCATCTATTATCAAGTTATAGAAATAACGATAATTACTTTTAGTTGATTTAATCATTGTCAAAGTCTTCAAAAATTGTATTTTATTTGAAATTATTCTCGATAAAAGGGGCTCATAATTTTTAGGCGATTTTCAAATTCAACGGCTATAATTTTTGCAAGAATTCTTTCGCCAAGAAGTTTAGAGTTAGAAATAAAATCTAAACATTCGTCAAGATCTATATTTTTCGTAAAACAATCTGCTTCTGGTGCATAGCTAATGTGCCAAAGTTCATTTGCACATCCATCATTAGGTACTTCATAAGGTCTAAAGAACTTAAATTTAGCCATGTTTTTGGTTAGCCATTGACTAAGTGGTCTTTGAGATCCTCTGCTATAAGAGATATTTGTTAAATCTAGCTGTTCATCCATACTAAGCAATGTTGGTGAATATACATCTAAATCTGTACCATAATGATGACGTGATAGACCAGGTATAGCACTATAATATAGAATTGCTCTAATTTTTTCTTCTTCACCTAGTTGCCAAATATCGTTAATAGGTTCTTCTTTTATATCTAGAACGGTGCGATGTCCCATATATTTTTCTGAATAAATATTGTTCTGTCTATCGAAGCTACGATATGCTGAAGCAATATATAAATCTAATCCGTCTTGTTTTGCAGCAGATTGCATTTCCAAAAACGCTTCAAGTGTTCCAGCAGTCATTTTTATATTAGGTTTATTGTCCAAACTAACAAGGTGTTTTTCTGTTTTACCATGAATAATATCGTTGAAGTTTATTTGAATTACATTGTTCTGCATAGTTTTACAACCTCATTAGATAGTAGCTTAAATACATTTTTATAGTTTCGCACAAATTGTTAATTGTGGTGAAATAAAATGATGTTTATATATGATAGGTCACTAATAAAAAATGATTTTGTGCAATAAAGATGGATATTTCACCTAAAATACATGATTTATGTATAAAATTGTATGTATGCCTATTTCGTGTCATTGAAAATCAAAATGATAGTAGGATATGTTAATTAATTTGATTAAGTGCATTTATTCAACAGTTAATAATTGTTTATTTAGTTAATAAAGTTATACTATTTCATATACAGAGTACATTATTATATTAAGGCAAATTTTTACATTAGTTTTTCCATATGCAGTGTATTTATAATTAAATTATTTTTGATAATGTAAATTATAGGTTGTTGTTTTTAAAAATTTTTATGTAAAAGCTAAGCTTAATCATTTGAAAATTCGATGTTTAAAATTGGAAGCTCAGCTAGTGCTTATTATAAGTTTTGTTACTGACTAATATTCTCATTAAACTGATTAATAATTTAGGTATTTTAAAATTTTAGCTAAAAATACCACTAATAATATATGGATAAACGATATGAGTGAAGAATATTTAACCTTTGCAAAAGTATTTAATGATACTAGTAATCTTCATAGAGTAGTGTCATTTTCAGATTTAGGCCTTTTTGAATTTCAACACATGCGTCAGCATGTATTTCAGCTGTATTCAATTTTAAAAGAAAAATATCGTTCACGTGTAATTTTTAATTTTAATAGTCCTTACTACAGTGCAATTTCATTCCTAGCAGCTTGTTTTGCAGATAAAGAGATGATTTTAATAGGAAATGATGTTCCTGAAAAATATTTGGATAACTATATTGAATCTGATGAGATTGTTCTAACTGATCAGAATATTACTAAATTTAATAAAGCAGAAGTTATCCAGATAAAGAGAGTGTTGTTAAATAGTTGTGAAACTTTTAATATTCGTGGTGACAAATTACCGGAGTTTGATGCAGATTCTATTGAGTTTACTTTAATATGTAGGTCTGAACAAAATGGAGAAATTGGTAAATTCCCTCGTACGGTTGGTTCAATTGAAAGAGAATTGAATGCTGTAATAAGAATTTTTCCGCAAATTACAAATAATTGTGTATTTGCGTTTACCTTGCCTATAACTCATGGCTTTGACCTTGTACATTGTTCGTTAATGGCGGTTCTAGCTAGAGGTTGCGTTCTCGCTAAAAGGGTCGTTTCACCACAGTCGTTGGCTCAACTTTCGACAATGGATTTTGTATTTATAACAACTTGTGATTTTATAAATGAGTTAAATCCCGAACTTTTAATTCCTAGAGCTACTGCTGTATTTTCTCTAGGTGGAATTTTATCTAGAGGGGCAGCTTTAACAGCCTCACAGAGCTTTGGTTGTCCAATAATTCAATTTATAGGTTCTCTATATACAGGATGTTTAGGGTATAAAGATCCATTAAAATCAAATGTTTTTACATTGTTTGCTGGTGTTGAGTACCAAATTACAAAAGATTCAAATTTAGTTATTACCAAGCATTTTATTGGTAATAATCCTTATACAACTAATTATATTGTAGCCAAACAGGATAAAGGCTTTGTTATTTTTGGTGATAAAGAACGTTCGATTGCAATTAACGGTGAAAAATATTTTCTTGATGATCTTGAAAGAATTATTACTAATACAGGTAAAGTTAAGAATGCTGTTGCCGTAGCGTTAAAGGATAGTGATATTTCCGAATATTATGTGGGTTTGGTTGTATCAGTTACCCCAGAGATGATGCATATATTAGAGCATTCTAAAGCCAAAACAGCGTTCATTATGGATTTAAGAAAAGAATTAAAAGGACAAGCTCCTGAAGATCTTATTCCAAGAAAAGTACGTTTTTTGAATGAAATATTATATAATGACAACGGTAGCGTTGATTATAGCTCGCTATTGAAATGTTTTTCTCATACTAGAGTTATTAATTAGTGTATGAGATGGTTGTAAGGATTTTTTTCGATGAATAAGTTTCCAACAATATTAAAAACTGTAAAAAGTTCAAGGGAATTAAAGCTAACTTTAGATATTCCTAAGGATTTGTCATGGTTTGATGGCCATTTTGAAAATATGAAGTTGCTTCCTGGTATGGTTATGGTTTTATGGGCAGAGGAATATTTGCGTATTTATTATGCACCAAACATTTCAATTAAATCTGTTGATAATGTTAAGTTCATGCATCCAATATTTCCTGGAAGTAAAGTTGATTTAACCTTGACATTAGATCCAGATGAGAAGGTTTTGAGTTTTAAATATTGTGATCCAAGTTATTCTGCTCCTTGGATATATTCAGTAGGTATTTTGCGTATATAATACTCAATTAATTTAAGTAAAACCCTATGAAAATCATAGGGTTTTAACTATTTAGCTTATCAAGCTTTCATGTAAGTTCTACAAAAATGTGTCTATAGTTTGTGTATCTTAGCTTTCTTTTTGGACATTCTTCTCAAAAATTTATTCTATCTTGAATTATTTATTGGCAAATCTCCTCTGTACAAAATAAATGTATTAGAATTAACACTTATCAATTATTATGTTTTGTATGCAACAATAGCGTTAGCTTTTGTTATATGTATCTTAGAGATGTTTATGTTTAAAAAGATTTTATCTGTTATTTGCGTGATTTTGTTCATGGCAATAAGTTTATGGATATACTTTTCTATATCAAATAATTCTCAGAATCAAGTTTTAGACAGTTCGTTAGATTCATTATTAGCTAATACGGAAAGCCACTTAGGCAGAATTGAAAAGTTAAATAATATTAAAGAACGTGAATTTTACATAATACTTGCACGCGATGATAACGATTATAGTAAGATTTTGTCGTTAGCTAATAGCTTACGTGGACTAGATGGTATTACATGGTACACAGATACAGAATATATGTCTTTTTTCAAGAGGGAAAGCTATTATCGAAATCCTGAAATTACAGGTGTTAAAGATAAGGCAACCTTGTTAGAGCATTTAAACCAAGAGTCTAATGGGTTATCTAAACAAGAATTAACAGAGCAAGCTCTTGCAGATCCTTTTGCTTTTACTAAATCGTTTGAAATGCCTCCGTTTAAAGGTACTAAAGATAACATTATTTATTTTATTGCTGATAATGACTCTGTTTGTGGTTCTTCGCATAAATGTTATCTTTTGCATGGTGTAGCTAATGAATCAGATGACATCTTTGTAAATAATAGTGATTTAGTTGCAAAAATTGAAGGTCTAACGAATCCATTTAGTCAGTCAGGCGGATATGTAGAATTAGTTGGTGGAATATTAGCTCATAATGATTTTATTTCATTGCTAATAGATGATATCTCATTAATTTGGGGTTGTGCTGTAGTTATTATTTTAATAATTTTTAGTTTATGTTTTAAAAGTGTTAGACCTTTTTTTGAATTGTTATTAGCTGGAGCTGTGGCTTTAAGTTTAGGGGCATTAGCTACAATTGGCTTACTTGGAAGTATTCATTTATTAACTATTACTTTACTTGTACCAATACTAGGTATTATCGCTGATTTGTATTTGTATTTTTGCAATGAAATGGACAGTAATAAAGCTTCTTTTAGAGTAAAACCTGCAATATTATGCTTGGCTATAACATTTGTAACGTATGGCTTTATGGCATTTACAGGACTAATTGTATTTATAGAGTTAGCAGTCTTTGTTATTGTATCCTTAGTTATATTCTTTTGTATTATATATGGTGCATTTGTATGGTTTAAGCCAATTAGTAAGGAAGCTACCTTTAGGCATTTATCAAAAATTAATATTGAAAAAATTCCTACTTTAATTAAGTGTGGTTGTTTTACAATAATTTTTGGTTTAATTGGTATTTCTAGCTATGGCTTTAGTGAAATTCATTTAGAAATAAATGAAATTCCTCAGAGCTTTCTTAATAAACCAGTAATTGATCAAGATAGTGATTTAAGTAATATTGTTTTGTTTAGTGATGCAAATTTGTCTTATTTTGTCGTTTTTGGTGATACTATGACTTCCTTAGCTTCAAGATTAGAAGAAGTAGACCAAAGTTTGGAGGAGCTTAAAGCAGAAGGCAAACTTACTGATTATTTTACATATAAAAACACACTTATTCCTTCAGCAGAAGCAATGGAGAATGCTAGTTTTTATGAAAAATTGTTACCAGTAGCTCAAGAATTTTACCAAGGAAAAGGTGTAACTGTAAATTTAGCAATTCCTCGATTTGTTCATGTTCCAGCTGTAGAATTTATAAAGTTAGATAGCATGAAAAACTTTCCTTTTGTTGTAGATAAAATGCAAAAGCCATATTTATCAATGGTTACAGTTGTAGGTTTAAATAAGATAGGTGAGCAAATATTACTTAGAAACCATCCATATGTAGAATCAAATAATAGATCTTCAGCGTATAAAGATATTCTTTTAAAACAGAGAAATGATGTTTTAATTGTAGTTTTATTAATGATTTCAACGCTAACGGTAATGGTTTTTGTATGTAGCGGTGTAAATGGAACATTAGGCATTATTCTTCCATCAGTTATAGGTGCAGGATGTGCGTGCTTATATATGACTGCAACCCATATTCCACTGAGTATTTACACTTTAGTTGCAATGTTATTAGTTATTGGGGTAAGTACTGATTGTGCTCTATTTATTAGGCAAGCTCCAAAAATTGACGATAAAAGAGCTTTGTTAACAGTTATATTAGCTTTTTTATTTAGTCAGTTGCTGTTTGGCTTACTTAGTTTTTCAAGTATTCCTAATATTTCTGATATAGGAAAGGTCGTTTTTGTAGGGCTTTTTGCAGCTATATTAAGTGGAATTATCATGAATTTAGTTGTTATTCCACCTAGACGTGTCAAGTGAAAATTTCAGATTTGAGAAGCTAAACAATATTTTTAGATAAAATAAATTCTCATTATTTATATATTGTGGAAAATAGTGTAACAAAGTGTTAAAATTTCATAGTTAGAGTATCTGAGAAGTTATTTAAAAATAATGCTTTAGGATATAACAGTTCAAAAAACAATTTAATCCGAAGTTGATTCGGTGAAATGAGGACAATATGCGTAAGTACACTTTTCCAATGGTGGTTGATGATTTTATACCTCATAAGGAACCTACGCTACTGCTTGATACCGTTGAAGAGGTTACTCCAAGCAGAGTTGTGTGCAAACTAAATGTGGGATCAAGAAATGCTGTTGCATATACAGAGGATCAAGAATTACCTGTTATAGCTCTTTTAGAAGTTATGGCTCAAGCACTTAGTGTGTGGAATAGTTTTTATGGCAACAGAGGTAATCGCAAGAATCGTTTTGGTATTTTAGTTAATGTAAGCAGATTGATTGTTACTCGTAATAGTTCTTTGCCAAAAGGAATGGAGCTTAGAGTTTCAGCAAATCTTGAAAGCAATGAACGTGGGTATGTTCGTTTTCTTTGTGATGTGAAAGATGTTCTTGAAAATGAAATTATTGCTAATGCTAAGCTTACAGGTTTAGTTCCTAACGATACACAGATTCATGATTTTGTTCATCAAACTGAATTAAATGCTCTATAGTAAGCTTGAAAAGCCTGAGTAAACTCAAGCTTTTATGATTCTTTACCAATTTATATTTGGTGG
>CAZTNG010000022.1:0-26223 GCA_964615195.1 uncultured Enterobacterales bacterium | reverse complement strand
CCCGTCAACGTCTTTTTTTATTTTTTTTGCTTTTTTACCTTTTTTGTTCGTTTTTGTCTATTTTTTGTTCATTTTTACCGTTTTTATTAGCAATATTCAGATATTTTCAATTTTAAAATTACTTAGTATAAATTTATATTCATGATAAACCATCTACAGAAAACAGATCATTTTATTAAAATCTAATACAAGCTTTTAATAAACAACAAACTTAAAAACAAAAACATCTAATCAATTATTAAATATTACTTTTAAATTACAACACCTTATAAACAGATGTTATTAAAATAATATTCTTATTTAGCACACGCCAACTTTACGGCAAAGATAATAAATACTTGTTAATACTAGGAATGAATAAAGTAAGCATTTCGACAAAAAAAACTAAGATTTCAAATATAAACTCAAGAAAAACTCATATATAAAATAAAAAATCTCCGCAAAACTGCGGAGATTTTCGAATTAATAAAGTAAATAATTATTACTTTTCAGGAACAATTGTTACCTTGATAGTTGTCTTAACATCTGGGTGTAAAGAAATTGCAATTTCATATTCACCAACAACACGTAAAACACCTTCAGATAAACGAATTTCGCTCTTGTGTACTTCAACACCATTAGCAATTAATGCATCAGCGATGTCACGAGTACCAATTGAACCAAATAGCTTGCCTTCGTCACCAGCTTTTGCAGCGATTTCAATTGCAGCAATTTCTTCAAGCTTAGCACAACGAGCTTGAGCCTTAGCAAGTTCATCAGCAATCTTAGCTTCAAGTTCTGCGCGCATTGCTTCAAACTTTTCAAGATTCTGCTTAGTTGCCATTACAGCTTTTTTCTGTGGAATAAGGTAATTACGAGCGAAACCACTCTTTACCTTAACCTTATCACCAAGACTACCCAAATGAGCAATCTTATCAAGAAGAATAACTTCCATTACCTTTCCTCGGTTAAATAAAATAGTTAGAGTTAGGCCTTAGTATTACTTACTGTGTAAATCAGTATAAGGTAATAAAGCCAAGTAACGTGCACGCTTAATAGCCACTGCTAGCTGACGCTGATATTTTGCACGTGTGCCAGTTATACGGCTAGGAACAATCTTACCAGATTCAGTGATGTAGTTCTTTAAGGTTGCGGTATCTTTGTAATCGATTTCGGTTACACCTTCTGCAGTAAAACGGCAGAACTTACGACGACGGAAATAATGAGCCATCTAAATTTTCCTCTTATTCCTGAGTAGCTTCTACTTCATCAACACCTTCAGAAGAAATTTCTTCTTCAGAAACTGCATCAGATTCTTCTTCGTTACGGTCATCGCGTGAACGACGATCTTCACGATTCTTTAACATCATTGGAGAAGGTTCGGTAACCGCATCCTTCATACGAATGATTAAGCTACGAATAACTGCATCGTTGTAACGGAATAAGTTTTCGATTTCATCGATCACACTCTGTTCAGTCTCAACGTTCATTAAAACATAGTGAGCCTTGTGTAGCTTATCAATTTGATAAGCAAGCTGACGACGGCCCCAATCTTCTAAACGATGAATTTTACCACCATCTTTTTCGATGATACCCTTATAGCGTTCTACCATACCAGGAACTTGTTCGCTCTGATCTGGATGAACCATGAACACAATTTCATAATGACGCATTGTCATGTCCTTACGGATTAAGCCTTTTAAGCCCGGTCAACGCTCATAAAGGCAAGGAACAAATGTATAGACCGGATTTCTCGCGAATTATATAGATTCAACAACGTTAATGCAAGTAAAATTTTGGCTACTTATTACACATTCTTTGTCTAACAGCTTCGTATAAACATACACCTGTCGCAACTGATACATTTAAACTAGAAACACTTCCTAACATAGGAAGTTTAACTAATTCGTCGCAGTTTTCTCTTGTTAATCTACGCATACCTGTATCTTCAGCACCCATAACGATAGCTAAAGGACCTGTTAGATTTATATCATATATAACTTTATCTGTTTCTCCAGCTGTTCCTACTATATGAATATTTCTATCTTTAAGTTCTTTCATAGTTCTAGCTAAATTTGTTACATAAAAAACAGGAACACTTTCAGCTGCGCCGCATGCAACCTTTTTAGCGACACCTGTTAATGCTGCACTTTTATCCTTTGCAGATATAATTGCATTAACTCCTGCACCATCGCAATTTCTTAGACAAGCACCTAAATTATGAGGATCCGTTACATTATCTAAAATTAATAGAAATGGTTCCGCAATCTTATCAAGATAATCAAACAATTCATGATCACCTAGTTCTTTAGCAGATTTTACCTTAGCCACGATTCCTTGATGAACACCACCAAATACTTTTTCATCTAAAGCTTTACGAGAAACCTGATTTACTGTTAAGCCGTATTGTTTCAATGTTTCAATTAAAGAAAGTAGTTTTTCATCTTCTCTACCTTTCAATACAAAAACTTCTATAATTCTTTCAGGTTCAGTTTCTATGGCAGCTTTTACAGCGTGTATGCCATAAACATAATCTTGTTTTGAACTCATAATATACGTGTTCCTTAATAATATTTGTATATACGGTAAGCATCTTACCATGTATAAAGAAATAATTCTCTAAAGAATATTTATTAGCAATTAATTTACTTTTCAGTAAAAATTAATTTAATTGGCCCACTTAATTTGTGGGCCAACATAAATAAAGTAGTTTTCTATTCCTTAGTATTCATCAAACCAAAATCTTTTTTTGCATTTGATTTTTTCTTTTTTTTCTTTTTGTCATTTTTTTTACTTTCAAGTAATGTGTTTTTTTCCTTTACTTTACTTTTCTTCTTTTTACCTTCTTTAGTTACATCTTTCTTAGAAATCTCATTATTAACTACAGCATCCCATTTATCCATAGCCACTCTAATAATACTGTTTACATCATTATTAGAAATTGCTTCAGTAGGAGTATAATTTGGTTCTACAGAAATTGTACTTTTCTTGTTTTTAGAATTCATAAGCTTTGTAGGCAAATTACATGGAGACATGTTTATATGCCCCGTTTCCGTATCAACACTATCAATAATAACATCTATAGCATCTCCAACCTTGAATACAAAATGCGTTCTATCACCAACTAATGCACATTTTTCAGCATCAAAATTAAAGAAATCATTGCCTAAATTAGCAATATGAACCATGCCATCAATATGGAAACGCCCTATTGAAACAAATAATCCAAAATCTGTCACATTGCTAATCATTCCACTTAGAGCTTGTCCTACAAATTTTTCCATAAATTTTGCTTTAAGAACAGCTGATACTTCACCTGTTACTTTATCAGCTCTTCGCTCAGTATTATTACAACTTTCAGCTAAGTTATCTAATTCCTCATCTAAATACTGTTTTGCACCTATATTTTTCATATCTTTGGCTGAAAACTCATTGTTTTTACCCAATAAATATTTTATCTCACGATGCAATTGCAAATCTGGATAACGCCTAATAGGTGATGTGAAATGAGCATAATTTCCTAATGCTAAACCAAAATGTCCACTATTTTCAGGTGTGTATTGAGCTAATGACATTGATCTTAACATCATCATTAACAATGCTTTTGAATTTGGATTATCCTTAACTTCTAAAGCAAATTTTGCATAATCTGCACTAGTTGGTTTTTCACCACCATCAAGCGTTAATCCAAAAGGAGCAAGAAAACTTCTAAAGCTCTGCAACTTTAAGTCACTAGGTCTGTCATGTACTCTATATAATGTAGCGCCTTTTTGTTCTTCAACAAATTTTGCAGCACAAACATTTGCTGCAATCATGCATTCTTCAATAAGCATATGAGCTTCATTTCTTGCCACAGGCAAAACATCAGATATATTCAAGTTCTCATCGAAAACAAAGCGAACTTCTTCACTTTCAAATTCAATTGCACCTCTTTTGTTTCTTGCTTTTTTTAATGCTTTAAATAAAGCATAAAGATTATTCAAATCACCTATAAGAGATTCTACTTCAGGAGAATCTGGTTTATTACCTGCTAATACTGAAGCGACTTCTGTATATGTTAATCTCGCATGTGAGTTCATAACAGCAGGATAGAATTTGTATGCTCCTAATTCACCATTTTTATCAATATCTACCTCACATACCATACAAAGTCTGTCTACAAATGGATTTAATGAACATAAACCATTAGACAATTTTTCTGGTAACATTGGTACTACATAATTAGGAAAATATACAGATGTACCTCGCATTATTGCTTCATTATCAAGAGGTGTAGTTGGGCGTACATAGTAAGAAACATCGGCTATAGCAACATAAAGTTTATAACCAGTACCTACCTTGTCACAATAAACCGCGTCATCAAAATCTCTCGCATCTTCACCATCAATTGTTACTAAAGGAAGCTTTCGTAAATCAATTCTACCAACCAAATCTTTTTCCAAAACATCACTTGGTATTTTGTTTATTTGCTTTTCTACTTTAGTATTCCACTCATACGGAATTCCATTTTTAGTTATTGCCATTTTAATTTGGACATCAAGTCTTTCAAAATCACCTAAAATTTCCTCAACAGCAACATTAAAAACTGAATCTTTACCTCGCTTTAAAATACTACAAATAACAATAGAACCTAAAGTGGCATCTCCAATTAAAGATTGTTTAGAAAACCTAAATTTAAATTTTCCAAACTTAGGATCGTCAGGAACAAGATTGTAACCATCATTGTGTTTAATAATTCTACCTAAAATAAGATTATGCTCTTTCACTGTTTCTTGATAATAGACCATGTTGATCTTCGTATTAAGAATACCTCTTACTAAATCTCCATGAAACAATGTTTTTTCTGTGGAAAATAACGAATAATGTTTCCCTAATTCATCCACAAAATCCGTTTTGTACGTATACGAATCTTCACCCGCTAATTTAGGAATCTTATGATATTCACATGAAAATTCTACCGTACCTTCAACTATTCTACTTACATCTTTTTCAATAAGCACATAACCGTTGCATACCTTGAAAATTTCAAGTTCACGTTGCTCTATTAATTTTTTTATGGCTCCAATTACTTGTACACGTGAATATAATGCTACATCAAAATTATCAACTAAAACTTTTAGCTTAGCTAATAACAACCTGTAATAATCTTTAGAATTTTCAATATAATCATCAACACTTTGACCTTTATCTGGATACAAAGCTGTACTCTGAGCTACGCGCAAAATATTATCATTAAAAGAAGAAGATAATACTTTATCAAAATTCTCTTTTTTTACGTTTGGATCTTCTTTGACATCATCTAACAAATCATCCAACACAGAATTTATACTTTTTGTTTTTGATTTATTTAAAGCTAATATATCATTATTGCTATTAGTAACAGATATCACTTTTTTAGCAACTGCAGTTTTTTTCTTAAACTTTCCATTTGAAGAAATATTTCTTAAATTATGAGTACTTTTACTAGCCTCTTCTTTTTTGTCAGTTTTTTGAACATTTACTGACTTAACTCGTTTAACTGCATTAGACTTATCATCCATTAGTAAATTATCTACTACATCATTAATACTTTTTAGTTTAGTTTCTTTGGTTGATTTAATAACTTGTTTTGAATGTAGTTTCGTGGGAGTGATTTTATTAGTAATCTTTCTATCACCACTATGTGGATTATCATCCACATCAGAACCATTTTTATTATCACTAATGACTACAGCATTTGAATCCTTTTGGACTGCATTTGTTGTTCTTGCGCTTATGTTTTCAATTTCTGTAGTTTTAGAAGCAGCGACTGGCTTTTTTCTAGTTCTTGAAACTTTCTTTACAACTTCACCAGTTTTAGCAACATCATTCACAATTTCTACCATAAAAACTCCACATCAGTAAACTGAAAGTCATATTACATAATAACAATTAGCATAATATACTAACTATCTATAATCAATTACAGGATTTTCAATCTAATTAAATTGTCATAAGTTTAGGACTTATACCTATCATTTCATATATTAACAATATTAATAGTAATATGATTGTAAAATCTATGTAAATTGAGTTTATTACAAAAAAAATTACGAATTTAATTAAATTATTTGACTGCAGTATACATTTATTACTAACAATCTATTTTAGATTTATCAACTTGTTGCACCTAATGTTGAAATTATAATATTGGAAAACTTATATCAACAAATAACAATATTAAAAAACAACCATGTCACAATACATTAATTTATATTCACAAAACAAAATTTTATGCCAAAAACAGCTATCATAAATAAATTTTAAAAATAACAACTATCAAAATGCATATTTTTTAAACAAATAAATACGTTATCACATTATTTTTAAAAAAATAATTGACATGCAATTAAGATCCTGTAAAATGCGCCGTGTTGCCCAGATAGCTCAGTCGGTAGAGCAGGGGATTGAAAATCCCCGTGTCGGTGGTTCGATTCCACCTCCGGGCACCAGCCTTTTGCCGGCTTAGCTCAGTAGGTAGAGCAACTGACTTGTAATCAGTAGGTCAACAGTTCGATTCCGTTAGCCGGCACCATTACTTTCTTTATTATTCCATATTCAATTTTCTTTTATTTTCATAAATATATATATGCTCATATGTAATAATATTAATTCTCTAAATATTAATTTTCTTTTAAAGATAACTTGAGCTAAATTTAACATATAATTGTACAATTAAGCATCAATATAGCCAAAAAATATACATATATCATTCTATTTTAAAAAATTTTAAAGAAAAATTTGACATACCATATAGATAATGTAAAATGCACGCCATGCCCAGATAGCTCAGTCGGTAGAGCAGGGGATTGAAAATCCCCGTGTCGGTGGTTCGATTCCACCTCCGGGCACCAGCCTTTTGCCGGCTTAGCTCAGTAGGTAGAGCAACTGACTTGTAATCAGTAGGTCAACAGTTCGATTCCGTTAGCCGGCACCATTCAAAATTTTTCTTATAATGTATATGTAAATATTTCACGAGTTTTATACTACTTTTGAAATAAATTGTGCTTTATCACATAATTTCTAATTACCAATCTTTATTCAAATCTTATTTATCAATAAAATTTATTCAAATGCAATTTTAAATTATTGATATGTTTAAAGAGGTATAAACTGAGTGACTAACATATTAAATCAAAAAAATAATGATCTTGGTTTCTTTACTAAATTTATTGAAAATTTATGCACTCAAGAACGCATAGAAAGCTATGATCCCCATCTTGTAATTGTTCCTGATTTTTTAAATGATGAAACGGCGCCTATTTACTCAGGGGTATTTTCAAATATTAAAGAAAATAATGACTCAATTAATCGAGTTATTATCATTACAGAATCTTTGCTACCACAATGCTCTAAACGTAAATTAATTATTCCAAATTTTAACGACAACATAGCTAACACAATTGTTCTAGCTCAAAACGAAATCAATGAATTAAAACAAAATATATTAGTTAATACAGATTCAAGTATATCATTTACAAGTAGATTAGAAGCAATCATACCTTTTATACAATTTCTAATGCCTAATAAACCAGTTTTACCATTGTTAAATAATGGCTTAAAATCATCAGAAATATACAAATGTTTATCACCATTAAACATTACAAAACAAGATTTAATAATTGTGTTAGCTTCACTTTCAGTAGGATTAAGCAAACCAGAAGCTGTATCTAGTGATACCGCCTTAGTAACTACACTTATTTCTCAAGAAGATGAAATAAAAATAAAGTCTACTCCTTATGCTGCTGTACTTAACGTTGCAACTAAATTATCTAATTTCTTAAGGCTTCGACCTAGATTTTTTAAATACATTACTGCCACACACCAAGGAAGAAAAGTTATAAAAGTTAAGGGGATTTGTTCGATTGGATATTTTTATTAATTACATCGTATAACCCTTTAATTTTTCTAAATATTTGATAAAAATTAAATTTTAGTTCCAATAGTCTTGCTACATATTGCTAATGATTAACTAAAATGGCATAATTGATGCGACTACTGAACAAATAGGTATAATATGTTTATTATTTTAAAAGCATTGTACTACCTGAGAGAAGGCGTCAGTCACTATAAGTGATTTTATTAGGCGTTTTAATAAATAATATACCAAAAGAAGAGTAAATAATGACAGAAAATGAAAATTACGCATCTCTAGAGCAAGCGTTCTCTTTAGGTAATGGGCAGGAAACTGCTTTAAATTGGCTTCGCAAAACAAAGCAATCCGTTGCTGTTTTTTTAATTAGCGGAATTAAACTTGAGGGTATTGTAAGTGGACATGACCAATACAGTCTATTGCTTACTGATTCACATGGCAACCAACAGCTTATTTATAAAGCAAAAATTTCTACAATAACTCAATCAAGTGGATTAAATGCTTCTAAAGCTCATAGTACGAACAACAGACCGCAACAAAGAAAGTTTAATCAGCCTAGACAAGATAATAATTTAGATTCTAGCAATTAAGTTTAGGGATTCCATTTTCAACCAAAATAGTGTTAAAACCACCTTTTATGGCTGCTTCAATCCCGAGAGGAGTATCTTCAAAAACTAAAGAGTGATTTGGAGATACACCTATTCTTCTAGAAGCTTCTATAAAAGTATCAGGATGAGGCTTATGGTTGACCACATCATCAGCTGAAACAATAACCGAAATATAATTTCTTAACTCTGTATTGTTAACTATATATTCTGCATTTGTCCTTAAAGTTCCTGTACCAATAGCCATAGGCATCCCCTCTTGTTTAAAGAATTTTATTAAATTCAACATTTCAGGGAAAATTTTAACTTGATTTATTGTTTCTAAATAATTTTTAGTTTTAATTTTAGCTAATTGTTCTTCAGATATACTCTTTAGATTGTCAAACTCATTAATTAAGGATCTAGCAATTTTAAAACTTGGAACACCTCCATGCGCATACAACCATGCTGTATTAACAACAATATTATAATCTAGCAATGTCTTTTCCCAAGCTTGAATGTGTAAAGGCATGGAATCAACCAACGTACCATCCAAATCAAAAATAATTCCTTTATATTTTTTTAATTGCGTAAAATTCAATGTATTCACCATGATTGATAAACTAATTGATGATATTTTACTAAAATAATGAAAAACATACATTAGTTCTATCCGCTATATTACACATAATTTTATTACCGTATTTTATTATGTAAAAAATGCATCCATCTATGAATTAATAAAGTTATAATATTATCATTCTTAAGAGGAATACAGCTTATGCAACAAATAAACACGGATGTAGCAATTATTGGTGCTGGTACTGCAGGAATAAATGCCTTCTTTTCAGCAAAAGAAAATGGTGTAAAACCACTACTTATAGAAAAAGGACCTATTGGCACGACTTCAATCAGATCAGGTTGTGTACCTACTCAATTGTTAAGAGAATTATCAATAACTAAAAATAATACTAAACCTGCAGCAATAACTCTTTATGGTAAAAAAGCTGAACAAAAAATTGAAAATGACGAAATCTTAAACATATTGCGTAATAAACGCACTACTTTTTTTGAAGATTTTTTTAAACAATTTTATACAATTCCTGATGATGAAAAACTAATTGGTAATGCTTTTTTTAAAGACTCACATACATTAGCCATAGAAAATACTGATATTGAAATATATGCTAAAACAGTAATTTTAGCTACAGGATCAGAGCCGGTTATTCCATACAACTTACAACGTCTGGGCAATCAAGTTATTACAACAAATCAATTATTTGAGCTACCTACTCTTCCAAAATCTATAGCTGTATTTGGAACAGGAAGTATAGGACTCGAACTAGGACAAACTTTATCTAGATTAGGAGTTAAAACTATAATATTTGGACAAAATAATTTATGGCATTTAACGGATCAAAAAGTTGCTAATGAAGCATTATCATCATTAAAAGAAAAAGCCTTTATTAATTTAGATTGTAAAATTACAGGTATAGAAAACGATGATAATAATGTGAAAATTTACTATCTAGATGAAACACTGCATGAATGCTTTATTAACGTTGAATATATTCTTTGTGCTACAGGTCGTAAGCCAAACATAGACACATTAAAATTGCATAGTACAGGAATCATTCATGATTCAGAAGGAATACCTTACGCTAATCCACATACAATGCAAACAAATATACCTCATATTTTTATAGCTGGAGATGTATCTACAAATAATGGGTGTTTACAAAATGCCATAAGTCAAGGTAAACTTGCAGGATTAAATGCGTCTGTATACCCTAATCCCCCAATAACAAGTAAAGTCTTCAGACAAGAAATTATATTTACTGACCCTCAAATGGCAATAGTTGGATTAAACTATAACGAAGTAAATGAAAAAGCTAGAAGTGGGAAAAAATATATAATAGGAGAAGGAAAAGTAAAAAATAATACCATGGCTAAAATTGAATGTCATAATTTTGGATTAATTCATACTTATTTTGAAGAAGAAAGTTCTTTATTTATTGGAGCTGAAATTTGTGCTCCTGATGCAGGATATATTGCACAATTTTTAAATTGCGCATTAATCAATAAGATGACTCTTAGAGATCTAAAAAACCTTGTTTTTTACCACCCTTCAATTTTTGAAATGCTAAGCGAAGCTTTTGCTGATGCAGACAAAAAATTTAAATTAATTTCAAATAACAGATAATATTTATGGAAAACTTTTTAAAACAAAAAATTGTTCTAGCTACTAGTAACCCTGGTAAAGCAAGAGAATTTAACAAATTACTAGAAAATTCAAATATTGAAATAATTCTTCAAAGTGAATTTAATATAGTGTCAGCTGAAGAAACAGGAACAACATTTGTTGAAAACGCCATTATCAAAGCAAGAAACGCATCAAAATTTTCAGGACTACCTGCTATAGCAGATGATTCAGGGATAGAAGTAGACTGTCTTAATGGAAAACCTGGAATTTATAGTGCTAGATACAGTGGAGAAAATGCTACCGATGAAGAAAATTTACAAAAATTAGTACAAGAAGTTTCAAATTTTCCTCAATCTAAGCGTTCAGCAAGATATTGGTGTATTTTAGTTCTCATGCGCCATTGGCAAGATCCGACACCTATAATATGTCAAAGGTGCTGGAACGGTGAAATAATTACATCTCCTAAAGGTAATAACGGATTTGGCTATGATCCAATTTTTAAAGTATCAATGCTTGGAAAAACTGCCGCGGAACTTGAGCCCGAAGTTAAAAACAGAATTAGCCATAGAGGCCAAGCCATGAGAGATCTGATGCCTATACTATTAAATTTGTATAATAATAAATGATATCAAAAAAAATTCCTCCTTTAGCACTTTATATTCATATGCCTTGGTGCATACGTAAGTGCCCTTATTGTGATTTTAATTCACATAAAGCTCCATGTAACAGAAAACATTTTTCTGATTATATTACAGCTCTATGCCTGGATTTAGAAAGACAAATACCATTAGCTAATAATAGAAAACTAGTTAGTATTTATATAGGAGGAGGAACTCCAACTCTATTTCAACCACAAGAAATAAACAAGTTAATTCAATATTGTAAGCATAATTTTAAGTTTGCTGAAAATATAGAAATAAGCATGGAGTCAAACCCCGCTACAATTCTATCTACATCACTTCATGAATATAAAGAAGCAGGTATAAACCGACTAAGCATGGGAATTCAAAGTTTAAACGACTCATCTTTAAAACGATTAAACCGTATTCATGATAGGAATGTTGCAATAAAAGCAATTTTAACTGCAAAAGAAATATTTTCAAATTTTAACCTTGATTTAATGCATTCACTTCCTGGTCAATCTACAGCAATGGCTATACAAGACCTAAAAGAAGTTATAGCTTATGAACCTCCTCATTTATCATGGTATCAACTAACTCTTGAAGCAAATACGCCATTTGGATTATCCCCACCAACTGAGATGCCTAATGAAACGTCAATTGAAGAAACTGTTATAGAGGGATTCCGTCTTCTAGAAAGCTCTGGATATAAACATTATGAAGTAAGTGCATTTGCTAAAAATAACAAGGAATGTATACATAATAGAAATTATTGGATGTTCGGTGATTATTTAGCAGCCGGTGCAGGTGCTCACAGCAAAATAACAACAAAAGATGTTATACAAAGAACGGCACGAGTTGAATCACCACTTCAATATATTTCGTCTGTGCCACATAATACGCATATTTCGGAATCTAAATTAATCAATAATGATGATGTAGTTTTTGAATACTTTTTGAATAGACTTAGATTGTTCGAAGCATTACCATTATCTGAATTTACAGATTATACAGGTCTACCACTATCTGTTATTACAGATAAATTAGATAAATTTACACGAGAAAATCTTATTACAATAAGTAACGGAATCCTAAATATAACGCACAAAGGACATTTGTTTGTTAATCACATGTTAGAAGACTTCCTGTAGCTAGTTCATTAAACAACCAAAAATTAACTATTAAATCAAAAACTAGTTCTCCACGTAAGTAAGTATGTCTTCAGATGTTTCTTACTTACCCTATTGCTCTTTCTTTTAACAGCAATATTACAGTAATCCCGTTAGGAATGTTCATTAATTAAATATAGCTAAACTTGCAATACAAAAGTGTTATTCCTTACAAAATAGATAGCTCTCTATGTTGTATTCTAGGATTCATAAATAATAACCCCAGTATGTTTGTTCAACTTACTGGGGTCACATCATTTTTGTGGATTAGTATATTATTACTAAAATTTTTACTTTAATGCACCGCAACAATTTTTATATTTCTTACCACTACCACAAGGACAAGGATCATTTCTTCCAACCTTAACACCTTCACGAATAAATGTTTGATTGGCCTTTGCTTCCTTAGCCTTTGCTTCAGCTTCTTCTTTAAATTTTTTCTCTGCTTCAGCTGCTTGCTCACGACGTTTAGCTTCCATAGCATCAACATCTTCTTGCATTCTAATCTGAATTCTACTCAAAATTTTAACTACTTGAATCTTAAAATTTTCCAACATTTGAGTGAACATTTTATAAGATTCTAGTTTATATTCCTGTTTAGGATTCTTTTGAGCATATCCTCTTAAACCAATACCTTGGCGAAGATAATCCATTGATGCTAAATGTTCCTTCCATAGCATATCAATTGATTGAAGCATCACATTACGAACTAATGAAGCAGCATGATCTTCACCAATCAATTTACATTTTTCTGCAAAAATTTGTTCAGAACAAGAAATAATTTTTTCTCTTATATTATCCTCAAATAGTTTGTCATCTTCGTCAATCCATTTTTGAATAGGTAAATCCAAAGCAAATTCTGCACGTAAATTATCTTCAAGACCCTTAATATCCCAATTTTCAATTAACGAACCTGGCTGAATATAATTACTAATTACACCATTAAACACATCACTGCTGATGTCATTAATACTTTCAACACCAACCTTACTGTCTAGAAGAGCATTTCTTTCTTCGTAAATAACTTTTCTTTGCTCATTTGCAACATCATCAAATTCAAGAAGATTTTTACGCATATCGAAATTACGTGTTTCAACCTTTCTTTGAGCATTTTCAATTGCTCTAGAGACTAACTTATGCTCTAAAGGTTGACCATGTTCCATACCAAGTCGTTTCATCACAGATTTGATTCTATCTGAACCAAAAATCTTCATCAAATTATCATCCATTGATAAATAGAATCTTGATGAACCTGGATCACCCTGTCTTCCAGAACGACCTCTTAATTGGTTATCTATACGACGTGACTCATGTCTTTCAGTTCCAATAATATGCAAACCGCCAGCCTCAACAACTTCATCATGTCTTTTTTGCCATTGAGATTTAACATCTGAAATTTGAGCTTCTGTTGGGTCTACAAGCTTAGATAAATCTTCTTGTAAAGATCCACCCAAAACAATATCTGTACCACGACCAGCCATATTAGTTGCAATGGTTACTGTACCTGGTCGGCCAGCTTGTGCAACAATCTCAGCTTCCTTTTCGTGGAATTTAGCATTAAGTACTTGATGCTTAATCTTAATTTTATCCAAATAATGTGAAAGCTTTTCAGAATTTTCAATTGAAATTGTACCAACTAAAACAGGACGTTTCTTTTGAACATTGTTACGTATATCATCAACAATTGCCTCATATTTTTCCTCTTCAGATAAATATATAAGATCTGACATATCGTTTCTAATCATTGGCTTATTTGTCGGTAACACAATTGTTCTTAAGCCATAAATCTGTTGGAATTCATATGCTTCAGTATCAGCTGTACCTGTCATACCCGCAAGTTTCTCATACATACGGAAATAATTTTGGAATGTTATTGATGCTAAAGTTTGATTTTCATTTTGAATTTTTACATGTTCTTTTGCTTCAACAGCTTGGTGTAAACCTTCAGACCATCTACGTCCAGGCATAGTTCTGCCTGTATGTTCATCAACGATAACAACTTCATTATCTTTTACTATATAATCAACATCTTTCTCAAATAGCACATGAGCACGCAATGCTGCCATAACATGATGTAATAACGTAACATTATTACTTGCAAAAAGTGAATCATTCTCTTGCAAATAGCCAGCTTTCTGTAAAAGTTCCTCTATATAAACTTGACCAGTTTCAGTTAAATAAGCTTGCCTATTTTTTAGATCTTTAGTGTAATGTCCATCACCATGAAAATCCTCTGAATCCTCTTTTTCCTGTTCTTTCAAGTTAGGAATCAATGCATCAATAGCAATATAAAGTTCTGAGCTATCTTCTGCTGCACCTGAAATAATTAACGGAGTACGAGCCTCGTCAATTAATACAGAGTCCACTTCGTCGACCAAAGCATAAAACAAAGGTTTCTGCACACGTTGTTCAGGAACATACGCCATGTTATCTCTTAGATAATCAAAACCAAACTCATTATTTGTGCCGTACGTTATATCACATGCATACGCCTTACGCTTTTCGTCAGCATCCATGCCTGGAATATTACAACCTACAGTCATACCCAAAAATTCAAATAAAGGTCTGCACCAATCACTATCACGGCGAGCCAAATAATCATTTACAGTTACAACATGAACGCCCTTTTTAGTAAGAGCATTTAAAAAAGCTGGTAATAAAGCTGTTAAAGTTTTACCTTCACCTGTTTTCATTTCAGCTATTTGGTTTTCATTTAAAACCATAGCGCCCATCAACTGAACGTCAAAAGGTCTAAGGCCTAAAACTCTTTTTGAAGCTTCACGAACTAAAGCAAATGCCTCAGGTAAAATTTTTTCTAAAGATTCTCCTTGGGCTACTCGTTCAATATATTTATTTGTATAATCCTTAAAATCTTCATCTTTAAGTGGAAGAAACTGAGGTTCTAGTTCATTAATTTTTTCAACTATCTTTGAAAGTCTTTTTACTGTTCTTTCATTGCTGCTGCCAAATATTTTGGTAAGTATTGTCTGAAACATTTTTCGTTTAACCAATTGTTATATAATTTATATTTTGATGCGTAATTTTACTAAAAACCCCAAGATTTGTCGTGAGCTAACACTTATTTTTCTATTAAATGAGAATTTATGGCATCATACTATGATTATAAATAGAGACTATTTTTCAAAATTCAATAGCAAAAACGTAAAAGTATTAAAATTTACTTATAAAATCATTTTTTTGCTTATCTTAAATATAAATCTTTTGTCAAATTTTTCCAAAAAAATGATTTTTCACATTTGTCCTCAAATAAGAATTCTGTCTTATTTGTATTCTTATATTCATTAAACAAATTCATGTTTAATTCATGTTCAGTTATTGAAATCTTTGTAAACAGAAGCAATGAAACATAAGGTGTGTACCCTTTAATTGAAGAAATATTTTGCCTCTGAAGTAATGAAAGTCCATTATTACTTGCACTCAATATATATTCATCTGCCCTATCAATAGGAATAACCATTGAGAAAAAGCCTCCATCAGAAAGTAAAAAAACAACTCCTTCGAACAAATTATTAGCAGTCAAAGCATTATCCGAACACCTTGCATACTCTCTTGCTGAATTGTGATAGTCTAAACTTTTATTAAAATATGGAGGATTGCATATTATAAAATCAAAATAACATTTTTTATCCAAAGTTTGATAATCTCTAAAATCCATATTAAAAAGATTAATTTTTGAAGAAAATCTTGAATTACTGAAATTTAAATTAGCATCCACAATCGAACCATCATCAATGTCAATTGCTGTAATTTCAGCATCTTGGTTATATTGAGCCAAAATTAAACTCAAAACACCAGTACCCGTCCCAACATCTAATGCTTTTTTGTATAAAACTTTATTAACGCTCCACGCGCCAAGAAGAACAGCATCAGTAGTGAGTTTCATCGCAGAATAGGTACGAATAATTGAAAATTGTTTAAAATCAAACCTAGAAGAATTCATTGAGTATTAAAAAAGAATATTAAGAAGATAAATAATCAGACAATATTAGAAATCTACGCCTCCAAACTTTTTACATTTGGAGCGGGAAACGAGATTCGAACTCGCGACCCTAACCATGGCAAGGTTATGCTCTACCAACTGAGCTATTCCCGCATAGATATCTTCAACGTTGGAGCGGGAAACGAGATTCGAACTCGCGACCCTAACCATGGCAAGGTTATGCTCTACCAACTGAGCTATTCCCGCAACGCTGAAAACGGTGCGTATTATAAATGACAGAGTAATAATTGCAACTTTTTTTACATTTTTTTTTGTTATACGCTAAAATTGACTCAAAAATATACACTTTTCGTAGACCAAATGTGATTTTTCATACTAAATTTAACAAATTAAAATTACTTAATCATTTAACTACTAAAATTACAGTCTTAACTAAAAACCTTGTCGATTTGATATGATAATAATTTATAATAGTAACCTTGAATACTTAAAGGAAAGCTAATGGGAAAGAATATTAAGCTTAATAATAAACAAGCAAGAAATGTCCGTGCAAGACATTCTCAACTATTAGAAGAAAATCAAACCGATGCTAGTATTAATGAAACATCCCTTAGTCCAATTACTAATGGTACAGTTTTAAGTAGATACGGAAAACAAGCGGATGTTGAGGATGACACAACACATATTGTATACAGATGCTTTATGCGTAGAACTATTGATAGCATAACTACTGGCGACAAAGTTTTATTTCGAATTGACGAACAACATGGGGATGGTCACACAGGGCTAGTTGAAACCATCAAACCAAGAACATCACTTTTATCACGCCCTGATTTTTATGATGGACTTAAACCTATTGTAGCTAATGTTTCTAGAATACTTATTGTTAGTGCAAAAGAGCCTGAATTTTCCACAAATATATTGGATCGATATCTTATTGCCTGTGAACAAGCAAAAATCACCCCCATAATTATTATCAATAAATCAGACCTTTTTGATGTTAATGAATTAGAAGATATACAAAAAACTCTCAAGGTTTATGAAAATATTGGATATAAAACATTAATAGTCAATACAAAAAATAAGCAAGGTATGGAAGAATTACTTCAGCTTATCAGCAAAGAAACAACAGTACTAGTTGGCCAATCTGGTGTTGGAAAAAGTTCATTGCTAAACACTTTAATGCCTCAAGCTGAAGCAGAAACAAATATAATTTCTCTTAACTCTAAATTAGGGCAACACACAACAACCAACACCAAGTTATACCACTTACCTCAAGGTGGTATTATCATTGACTCACCTGGTGTTAGAGAATTTGCTCTATGGCATCTAACTACAGAAGAAGTAACACAAAGCTATAAAGAATTTTCACCATTTTTAGGTACTTGTAAATTCAGAGATTGTAATCATCTTACTGATCCTGGATGTGCAATAATTCAAGCATTAAAAAATGGAGATATTGCAGAATTTAGATATAACAATTATCATAGAATTATTGTATCTATGACGCAAAACATTCCGAATGCATATGCTAAGCTCGGGAAAAACACAGGAAACAAAAAATGATCTATACAAACATAAAAGTATTAATCCATCATCTAACACCAAAATTTATGCTAACAAAACTTGCAGGTATTTTGGCATCACATCAATTAGGTTCATTAACTACTTTTATGATAAAAAAATTTGCCGCACATTATAAAATTAACATGAGTGAAGCGAAAAAAGAAACGCCTGAAGAATATAAAACATTTAATGAATTTTTTACTCGCGAACTAAAAGATAATGCTCGACCAATTTATGAAAACGAAAACTCAGTAACCATGCCAGTAGATGGAACTTTAGCTGAATTTGGAACAATAAGCTATGGCAGACTGATTGCTGCTAAAGGTCAAGATTATAGTCTAAGAGATTTACTTGGAGGCAATACAGAAACAGCAAAACTTTTTGAAAACGGGAAATTTGCTTGTATATATCTCTCCCCAATGAACTATCATCGTATACACATGCCATTCACTGGTAAGCTACGTCAAATGATATTCATTCCTGGTAAATTTTATTCAGTAAACCCTCTTTATGTATCCAAAATAGATAATCTATTTACACGAAATGAACGTGTAGTTTGTATTTTTGACACAAAATTTGGTCCTATGGCTATGGTTCTTGTAGGTGCAACAATAGTTGGAAGCATTGCAACCAAATGGGCAGGAAGAGTATATCCACAAAATAGAAAAGACATCACAGTTTATAATTATAAAGAGCATGAACAAATATCAATTGATAAAGGTGCAGAAATGGGCCAATTCTATTTAGGCTCTACCGTTATAACAATTTTCCCTAAATCAACAGTTGAATTTGTTAATAAACTAAAGACTAATGATACTGTGTGGTTAGGCAATGAATTAGCCAACTTAACAATAAATTAAGATATAAAAACATCAATAATATTAGCGCTTTAATTTCAATGTTCACATTGTTTTTAAAGCGCTTTATGTAACTATATACATATTATCAAACATATCTTTAATTAAAACTTTGAAAATAACACAAAAATATACATGTTTAACACCATAAAAATGAGAATTTTTAGCGTTTTTTTGTTATTATATCGTCAGTGTGACTGTTTAATAAAACACGTCAATTTTTTAAATTATTACCTTAAATTATTTTTAGGAGAATAAAGTGGACATAGTAAAGACCGATGTCGCCATCGTCGGTGCCGGTGGTACTGGTCTGCGTGCAGCTATTGCTGTTGCAGAACAAGACCCGACACTCAAAATTGCCCTGATTTCCAAGGTATACCCTATGCGTAGCCATACAGTTGCAGCAGAAGGTGGTGCCGCAGGTGTAGTTGGTGCGGATGATAGCCTTGAAAAACATTTTGAAGATACTGTAGCTGGTGGTGATTGGCTATGTGAACAAGACGTTGTAGATTACTTCGTTGCTCACACAACAGAAGAACTTTACCAATTAGAGCATTGGGGTTGTCCTTGGAGCCGTAAACCAAATGGTGAAGTTAATGTTCGTCGTTTTGGTGGTATGAAAGTTCCTCGCACATGGTTTGCTGCAGATAAAAGTGGCTTCCACATGCTCCATACTCTATTTCAAACTTCAGTTAAATATCCTTCAATTAACCGCTTTGATGAGCACTTCGTTATTGATTTACTTGAAGAAGACGGACAAATTAAGGGTGTTGTAACTTATGATATCCAAAATGGTGTATGCCGTACAATACTAGCTAAATCAGTTATTTTGGCTACAGGCGGCGCAGGTCGTGCATACAGCTTTAATACTAACGGTGGTATAGTTACAGGTGACGGTATGTCATTAGCTTATCGCCACGGTGTTCCATTACGTGACATGGAATTTGTTCAATATCACCCAACAGGCTTATTAGGTTGTGGTGTATTAATGACTGAAGGCTGTCGCGGCGAAGGTGGTATTTTAGTAAATAAGGACGGATATCGTTATCTTCAAGATTACGGCCTAGGTCCTGAAACACCTGTTGGACAACCAAAAAACAAATATATGGAATTAGGTCCTCGTGACCGTGTTTCACAAGCATTTTGGAACGAACAGAAAAAAGGCAGAACAATTAAGATGCCTTTAGGTGATGCTGTATACTTAGATTTAAGACATTTAGGTGCTGATTATCTACACGAACGTTTACCATTAATTTGTGAATTAGCAATGGCATATGCTGGCGTTGATCCTGCGAAAGAACCTGTACCTATTCGCCCAGTAGTACATTATACTATGGGTGGTATTGAAACAGATGGTAAGACTGCTACACGTAAACCAGGTTTATATGCAGCTGGTGAATGTGCATCAGTAGGTATTCATGGAGCAAATCGCTTAGGTTCAAACTCATTAGTAGAAACTATAGTATTCGGTAAAGTAGCTGGTGATGAAGCAGCTAAATACTCTAAGACTGTAGATTTCGGAAATGAAGAATTCCTTACTAAACAAGCTGAAGCAGCAGTTCTCAAAGCTACAAAACTATTCGATGGTAATGGTACCGAAAGTTGTTCTAAGATTCGTCATGAAATGGGCGATTCAATGGAAGAAGGCGTTGGTATTTATCGTGAAGAAGAAGGAATGCAAAAGACTGTTGATACTCTTAAAGCTCTTCGTGCTCGCTATAAGAACATTAAGATTAAAGATACACAAGGTCGAGTATTCAATACAGAATTCTTAAATGCTATTGAACTAGGCTACACACTTGAAGTTGCGGAATGTATGGCAAACTCTGCTATCAACCGTAAAGAATCTCGTGGTTCTCACCAACGCCTTGATGGACCAAATGGTGCTTACAAGGAACGTGATGATCAAAACTTCTTAAAGCACACTTTAGCAACCTATCAAGGTGACGAAGCTCCTGCTATTAGCTACAGCGACGTTAAGATCACTCACTTCCAACCAGCTAAGCGCGTTTATGGTGCTGAAGCTGAAGAAGCAGAAAAGAAGAAAAAGGCAATGGAGGCCGCAAAGTAATGGCTGAAAAGATTATGAAATTCTCTGTGGCTCGCTATCGTCCAGAAACAGATAGTGAACCTCATTTTCAGGAATTCAGTGTTCCGTTTATTCACGAAACATCACTGCTTGAAGCTTTAAACTACATCAAGGATTTTCTTGAACCAGAATTAAGCTTCCGTTGGTCATGTCGTATGGCAGTATGCGGTTCTTGCGCAATGATGGTTAATGGCGTACCAAAACTTGCTTGTAAAACATTCCTTCGTGACTATGATGAAAATCAAGTGATGAAGATTGAACCATTAGCAAATTTCCCTGTTGAAAGAGACCTCGTTGTTGATCTCTCAGACTTCATTGAAAAATTAGAACGCATTAAGCCATATATCATTCCTGCTGAAAAAGACAAAAACAAGCCTTTAACAGAAGGCTACATACAAACTCCTCAGCAGATGGAAATGTATCGCCAATTCTCACAGTGTATCAATTGTGGTATTTGCTACGCTGCATGTCCTCAATATAAGCTTAACAAGAACTTTATTGGACCAGCTGCATTAACTCTATTGTATCGTTATAACATCGACTCTCGTGATGCAGGTGCTCGCGAACGCATGAAGATAATGAGCCAAGAAGAAGGCGTGTGGAGCTGTACCTTTGTTGGATATTGTTCTCAAGTTTGTCCTAAGCACGTTGATCCTGCTGCCGCAATTCAGTTAGGAAAGAAGGCAAGTGCAATGGATTATGTAATCAAGATGTTTAAGCCAGGAGAAGAATAATGGAAAATAACGTAAAATCTTACCGTAAACCATATGTTCGTCCTGTTAAAGCAAATTGGTGGGCAGATCGAGCTTTTTACGTAATGTATATGCTTCGTGAAGGAACCGCTCTAACTGGATTATTAGTTGCTTTAGAATTACTTTGGTTAGTTGTTGCTCCGCTCATTCTTATGAAGAATCCAGAAGCAATACATTCATGCACTATTGGTTTTATTTCAAATCCATTAGTAATTATTATCAATATAATTGCTCTTGTTTCTGCAATGTACCATGCTTTTACTTGGTTTAACCTAATGCCTTTAGTTGTTCGTGTTTTCAAAAGCAAAGCTCCAACTGAAACTAAGTTTATCCCAAGACCATTAATGGTTTGTGCTTTATGGTGCGCGTGGGTTGTAGCTACAGTAGCTATTATTTTGTTTTTATGTCTTACTAAATAAGGAGTTACTCTAATGAATCGTCGTTCAGATGAACCAGTTTACTGGGGTCTCTTTGGTGCAGGTGGAATGGTAATTGCTTTTGCATTACCAGCAATTTTAGCTTGCATGATCATTGCGGGTATTACAGGTATTAATACTTTCCATTTCTATGATTTGTTATCACATTGGTGGGGTGCAGGTGCGATATTTGTTATTATTGCCCTAACTGCATGGCATTGTTTACACCGTATATACCACGGTTTACATGATCTTACAATTCATACTACTCGTTTGCATCATTACGTATGCTATGGTTTAGCAGGAATTATTTCTGTAATAGCAGGTTTTGCAATCCTTTTATTCTATGTTTATAGTTTATAAACAATAAATATTAAAGGTCCTTAATATATAATGACCCCAGTAAGTTGAACAACATACTGGGGTCATTTTTATAAAACTTGCATATAAAGAAATTTTTTAATTTATACACTTTGAAAAGAATTACATTTAACTATTAAAACTATTGCTAAACTCTATTGAATTGGAGTCAAAAATATTAAATATTTTTGTAGATCTTATTAATTTATACTGAATTGACGTTGCTAAGAAGAAAAATGAAATGTTTTACGGCCATGAGCATGAATTCAAGACATTAGAAGAATTAAGAACAGCGATGAAGAATATATTGATTATTACAATACAAAAGGATCCAAGTCAAACTCCTTATAAAATTAGGAAATTGACCTTAAAATGCCCATAAATTTTATTTGTTCAATATATGGTGTTCACTCCACCAATAAATGCCCTTTTTATTTATTTTCAACCTTTACCCAAATTGCTTTTTCATAGTAAAATAACCATAGTCCTATTAATTAAATAATAAAGGAATATATGGCTCAGTTTATCTATACCATGAATCGCGTAGGCAAGATTGTTCCGCCTAAGCGTCAAATATTGAAAGATATATCTTTATCTTTCTTTCCTGGAGCAAAAATTGGTGTCCTAGGCCTAAACGGTGCAGGAAAATCAACACTTTTAAAAATAATGGCAGGAATCGACAAAGATATTGAAGGTGAAGCACGCCCACAACCTGGTATTAAAATTGGTTATCTTCCACAGGAACCTATTTTAGATCCAGAAAAGACAGTTAAAGAAACAGTTGAAGAAGCAATGTCAATTGTAAAGAATGCCCTTTCTCGTTTAGATGAAGTGTACGCAGCATATGCAGATCCAGACGCAGATTTCGACGCACTTGCAAAAGAACAAGCAGAACTTGAATCAGTCATTCAAGCACATGATGGTCATAATATTGATAATCAAATAGATCGTGCTGCAGACGCTCTTCGTTTACCAAATGGTGATACTCAAATTAAAGTATTATCAGGAGGCGAAAGAAGACGAGTAGCATTGTGCAGATTATTACTTGAACACCCTGATATGCTTCTTCTAGATGAACCAACAAACCATCTTGATGCAGAATCTGTTGCATGGCTAGAAACATTCCTTCATCAATACAGCGGCACGGTAGTAGCAATTACCCATGATAGATATTTCCTTGATAATGTTGCAGGCTGGATTCTTGAACTTGATAGAGGCGAAGGTATTCCTTGGGAAGGTAATTACTCTTCTTGGCTAGAACAAAAAGAAGTACGTTTAGCTCATGAACAAAGCACAGAAAATGCGCGTCAAAAATCTATTCAAAAAGAACTTGAATGGGTAAAACAAAATCCGAAAGGTAGACAAGCAAAATCTAAAGCTAGATTGGCAAGATTTGAGGAACTCAATAGCACAGACTATCAAAAGCGAAATGAAACAAACGAGTTATTTATTCCGCCTGGGCCTCGTCTAGGAGATAAAGTATTAGATGTTACTAATCTTAAAAAATCCTATGGCGATAAAATGCTTATTAATGACCTTAGTTTCTCTGTTCCAAAAGGTGCAATTGTTGGAATCATTGGAGCAAACGGTGCTGGTAAATCAACATTATTCAGAATGATTTCAGGTAAAGAAACTCCAGACAGTGGGACCATTGATGTAGGTGATACTGTTGTATTAGCTAATGTAGAACAGTTTAGAGACAAAATGGATAACAAAAAAACTGTCTATGAGGAAATTTCTCAAGGCCAAGATATTCTAAAAATTGGAAATTATGAAATACCTAGCCGAGCTTACATTGGTAGATTTAATTTTAGAGGTACAGACCAACAAAAGCGTGTAGGAGATCTTTCAGGTGGCGAAAGAGGTAGACTGCATTTAGCTAAATTACTGCAAACAGGCGGTAATTTACTATTACTTGACGAACCTACAAATGATCTAGATGTAGAAACACTAAGAGCTTTGGAAAACGCATTACTTGAATTTCCAGGATCTGCAATGGTTATATCCCACGATAGATGGTTCTTAGATAGAATTGCTACTCACATTCTAGACTATCAAGATGATGGAAAAATTTCATTCTTTGCTGGTAATTTTACTGAATACGAAGATTGGAAGAAAAAGACTTTTGGTGATGATGCTGTTAATCCTCATAGATCTAAGTTTAGAAATATTAATTAAAACTAAACTACAAGATTTATAGTATTTTAAACCCATTGTAATCTCTTAATTTACAATGGGTTTTTCATATTTTATATTAATATTAAGCTATTAAACAGAATAGCAATCAAACTTTTTAATCAAATAAAACAATTAGCTCATCCCAAAAATCTTTTGGGGCAATTGCATTAATAAAAAGCAATAAAATTACCAATGGAACCACGTATCTCATATAATATCTTAGAGACAATGGGAGCTTCAAACCATCCCCCCTATTAACTTCTTCTAAGAAATGAGATGTATGCCAACCATATCTAGTTAAACAGAAAAGTACAAACACCAAAGAACCTAAAGGCAACAACAAATTACTAAATACGAAATCTTCAATTGTTAATAAATCATAACCTGCAATATTTATCCATGACAAATCTCCAAAACAATATGCAGTTGGAGCCATAATAAATATAACAATAATACTATTAATCAAAACAGCTTTTCTTCTAGTTATCTGAAACATATCTATCAATATTGCATGTAAATTTTCAAAAATTGTTATTATTGATGTAATAGCTGCACAAATCATCAACAAAAAGAAACACGCCCCAAAATACACACCACCATCCATTTTTTTAAATATGCTTAGCATCGAATCAAATAATAAAGATGGACCTGACGAAGTTGGAATATCGTAAGCAGCACAGGCAGGGAAAATAACTAAACCTGCGCATATAGCTACAATTGTATCTAAAGTTGCAATAACTAGACTTTCAGAAAGCAAAGATTTCTTTTTGTCCATGTAGCTAGCTAATACTAATATTAGACCTACACCTATACTTAAAGTAAAAACAGCCTGTGCCAAAGCCGCATTGATAGTATTAACTACATCTTTAAATGATATTGATGAAAAATCTGGAATTAAATATTTCTTTACACCTTCCATTCCACCTGGTAGACAAATTGAGTAAATACTTAATGATATTAATACAATAAATAAAAGCATCATCATAGGCTTGGAGAATTTTTCTAATCCTTTACGTATACCAAACCAGCATACCCAACCACATAAAAAAATAACAGATATAGCGCCAAGTAAAATATAAAACGAATTATCTACTACCATCCCATCAAACTGTTGCTTAGAAGATATTGAAGGATCCATTAATTGTCCATCAACGATTCCAACAAAGTAATAAATTAACCAACCTGTTATTATTGGGTAATATGCCATTACTACATAATTGGCAAAAATCATTGGATATTTAGCCCAATGCCATTTGGTACCTTGAGGCTCAAGAGCTTCAAAACAAGTAGAAACAGACTTAGCTGAAGCTCTGCCAATTGATAGCTCTGTAAGAAGCACAGGGATACCAATGGTTAACAAAATAATAACGTACACTAATATAAATAAAGCGCCACCATTTGCACCTACAACATAAGGGAATCTCCAAATATTTCCCAATCCAACTGCACTACCTGTAGCAGCTAAAATAAAACCTAATCTTGTCCCAAACTGCTCTCTTGGATTATGAACCACTTTTAATAACTCCACTTATCAAAATTATCTGAGGCTTCGTGCATATGTGTGGGTAATAGAAGCCTTAATTACTACCCTAGAGATC